>JANNVF010000439.1:0-2507 GCA_031414315.1 Hyphomonadaceae bacterium
CCCACCGACGCGAGCGCGGATGAGCGTTCGACGTTGCCCGCGACACGCTCCAGCGTGGTCGCCAGGCGCCGCATATCGCGCGAGGCCGCCGTCAGCTCCGGCAAGGCGCCCGTGGAAGCCGCAGTGGAAGCGGCGTTCAGACTGTCAGCAGCGTCGCCAATGCTGACGAGGGCGCGATTGGCGCTCGCGTCGAGGTTGCCGATGGTGTTTCGGCCGTCCTTGGCCAACAGCTCGATCTCGCGCGACGTGGCGGCGAACTGGCGGGCGCTCAGGCGGAGTTCTTCGGCCGCAGCGCCGGCGTTGTTGATGACGCCCCGCTCCGCCGCGAGCGTGCGGGAAACCTGCTCCAGATTGGTGAGAATACGCTCGAACCGCGCGGCGTTTGCAGGCGTGAGCATCTCCTTGGCGCCAGCGACCGCCTCCGACGCGTTGCGGGCGATGTCCTCACTTGAATCCAGCAGCGCATCAAGGGCGGCCGCCTTGGCCGCAATGCGCGGCGTGGCTCCGCCCAGGCGTTTGCGCAAAAGTGGTGACGTCGTTTTGCCGCTCGAAATTTGGATGAGGTTGAGGCCGGTCAGACCGATGGGCTCAAGCTGAACTTCGCTGTCGACGCGCACTGGCCATGTCGCGCCGATCCGGATGCGCGCCACGACGTTGGTCTCCTGGCCCGGGTCCATGAACAGGCTGCGCACTTCGCCGACGCGGATGCCGTTGAAGCGCACCTCGGTGCCGGCGCCGATGCCGCGCGCTGGACCGTCGAACACGACATCGTAGCTGGCAAATTCGCGATTGAAGCTCGCCCGCGCAAGCCACATCGAGAACAGCATCACCAGCACGACGGCCGCGACTGTCACGCCGCCGAGCAGCACATAATTGGCGCGCGTCTCCATGACCTACCTTTCCTTCTTGCCGTCGAGCGCCGCGCGTCCGCGCGGGCCCGAAAAATAATCCTTGATCCATCCTGTCGCGTCGCGCCGGACTTCTTCCAGCGGCCCGATCGCGGCGACCTTGCCTTCGTAGAGCACACAGATGCGGTCACAGACCGCCGCCAGCGTGTCGAGATCGTGAGTCACCAGAAACACGGTGAGATCGAGCGCCTGCGCGAGTTCCTTGAGCAGCGCGTCGAAACGCCCTGCGGTGACGGGATCGAGACCTGCGGTTGGTTCGTCGAGAAAGAGAAGTTCCGGGTCAAGCGCGAGAGCGCGCGCCAGCGCCGCGCGTTTGCGCATGCCGCCAGACAGCTGGCCCGGAGATTTCAGATGCGACTCCTCGTCGAGGCCCGCCATCGTCAACTTCAGCGCAGCGAGTTCGTGGACGAGCGCGAGCGGCAGATGCGTATGCTCGCGGAACGGCGCCTCCACGTTTTCGCGCACCGTGAGCGATGAAAACAGAGCGCCATCCTGGAACATCACGCCCCAGCGCTCCTCAATGCTGCGTCGTTCGGCCTTGTTGAGCGATGCAAGCGAACGACCAAATACCTCAATGTCTCCTTCCGTCGGTTGATCAAGACCAACGATCTCGCGCAGGAGCACGGACTTTCCGGTGCCGGAGGGGCCAACCACGCCGAGGATTTCACCGCGCCGCACATCGAGATCCAGATGGTTGTGCACCACCTGCTCGCCGAAGCGGGTGACGAGCCCACGCACGCGGATCGCGATTTCGGGTTCCTCGCTCACCAGTCCATCTCCAGGAACCAGATCGCGAACAACGCATCGACGACGATGACGAGAAAGATCGACTGCACAACCGATGAGGTGACGCGCTTGCCGAGCGAAGTGACATCATCGCCCACTTCAAGGCCGTGCCGGCAGCCGGTCAGCGCGAGTATTACGGCAAGCACTGGGGTCTTGATCATGCCGACCCAGAAATGCTGCGCTGGCACGCCGTCGTTGATGCGCGTCAGAAACATCACAGGGCTTACATTCAAGGTCGCCCAGCACACCACGAGGCCGCCGAGGAGGCCAGCGAGGATCGCTGCGAAGGTAAGGATCGGCGTCATCACCAGCATGGCGATCAGACGCGGCACCACCAGCGCCTCGATGGGATCAAGACCAAGCACGCGCATGGCGTCGATTTCCTGACGCATCTTCATGGCGCCGATCTGCGCGGTGAAGGCGCTGTCGGTCCGGCCGGCCAGCAGCACCGCAGTGATCACCACGCCGAACTCCCGCATCACGGAAAATGCCACCAGCTCCACAGTGAACACCGAGGCGCCGAAATCCGCGAGCACACGCGAGCCGAGGAACGCCACGACGACGCCGATGAAGAACGACAGCAGCACGATGATCGGCATCGCATTCAGGCCGGCCGTCTCCATCACGCTGACGGCAGACACCCAGCGAATTTTCTGCGGTTGCGCCAGCTGGCGGACAAACGTGGCCATCGACAGACCCAGGAACGACAGGGTGTGTGAGGCCTCCTCGCCGACGTTGACGACCGATCTGCCGATGCGGTCGAGCACCGCCATCACGCCGTGCGGGTGATACGCGTGCGGCGGCTCCTTGTGC
>JANNVF010000440.1:0-9553 GCA_031414315.1 Hyphomonadaceae bacterium
GATCTCGCGGGTGTCATCCCACTTGAACGGCTCTACCAGCCATTCCTGCATGCCGATATCGAGATCGAGCATCACGAAGATGGTGGTCTGCAGGCGGTCGGCGAGATCGAACGCCTGCGCGCCCATCTCGAAGCACTCGCCCGGATCGGCCGGCAGCAGCATCACGTGCTTGGTGTCACCGTGCGAGGCGTAGGCGGCGAGCAGCAGATCCGACTGCTGCGTGCGCGTGGGCATGCCGGTGGACGGGCCGCCACGCTGCACATCGAAGATCACCGCCGGGATTTCGGCGAAGTACGAGAGGCCGATGAACTCGTTCATCAACGAGATGCCGGGCCCCGACGTGCAGGTGAACGCGCGCGCGCCGTTCCACCCTGCCCCGACCACAATGCCGATCGACGCGATCTCGTCTTCGGCCTGCACGATGGCGTAACGGGTGGCGCCATCCTCGTCGGTGCGCAGGTCTTCGCAATACTCCGTGAACGCTTCGGCGAGCGAGGTAGACGGCGTGATCGGATACCACGCGCACACCGTTGCGCCGCCATAGACGGCGCCCAGCGCGGCCGCATTGTTGCCTTCCACGAAGATGCGATCGCCGACTGCATCGGCGCGCTTGAGCTGCAGACCGAGCGGCTTCAGGTTGTCCTTCGCCCAGTCGCGGCCGAGGTGAAACGCCTTCACGTTGGCGCCGATAAGCTTGGCTTTGGACGCGAATTGCTCCGCCAGCGCCGCCTCCACCACTTCCGGCTCGATGCCGATCAGCCAGGAGAGCGCGCCGACGTACGCGATGTTCTTGAACAGCTGGCGTTCGCGCGGAATTGAGTATGCGACATTGCAGATCGCGGTGAGCGGCACGCCGACGATGTTGATGTCGTCGCGGAATTTCGACGCCGGCATCGGCTTGGTGGAATCGTAGAACAGGTAGCCGCCCGGGACGATCTCCTTGATGTCGTCATCCCACGTCTGCGGATTGAGCGCGACCGAAAGATCGACGCCGCCGCGCCGCCCCAGATGCCCGGCTTCGGTGACGCGCACCTCGTACCATGTGGGCAGACCCTGGATGTTCGACGGGAAGATATTGCGCGCCGAGACGGGCACGCCCATGCGGATGATCGCCTTGGCAAACAGGCCGTTCGCGCTCGCCGAGCCCGAGCCGTTCACGTTGGCGAACTTGACGACAAAGTCGTTGACGCCGGTCAGCGCGCTCATTTCCCGCATCCCGCCTGCGTGATGTCGATGAGGTATTTCTGCATGTCCCATGCACCGGTGGGGCAGCGCTCCGCGCACAGGCCGCAGTGCAGGCAGACATCCTCGTCCTTGGCCATGACGCGGCCGGTGGGAAGCCCGCCCTGCACGTAGATATCCTGCGTGAGATTGGTCGCCGGCGCGTTGAGGCGCGCGCGCAGCTCGCCTTCTTCGCCATCTTCGGTGAAGGTGATGCAGTCCATCGGGCAGATGTCGACGCACGCATCGCATTCGATGCACACGTTGGCGGCGAACACAGTCTGTACGTCGCAGTTGAGGCAGCGCTGTGCCTCCTTGAAGCCGATCGCCTGGTCGAAACCGAGTTCGACTTCCGCTTTCACGTCCTTCAGCGAGATCGCCTTGTCGCGATGCGGGACCTTGTAGCGGGCGTCATTCTCGATGTCGTTGTCATACGACCACTCGTGGATGCCCATCTTCTGACTGATCACGGTGACACCCGGCGGTGGGCGGACGCTGACATCCTCGCCGCACAGGAACTTGTCGATCGACACCGCAGCCGCGTGACCGTGCGCCACGGCCCAGATGATGTTCTTGGGGCCGAACGCCGCGTCGCCACCGAAGAACACTTTCGGATTCGACGCCTGCATCGTCTCTTCGCCGACTACCGGCATGTTCCATTTGTCGAACGTGATGCCCGCATCCCGCTCGATCCACGGGAACGCGTTTTCCTGACCGACCGCGACAAGCACGTCATCACACTCGAAGTGCTGGTCCGGCTCGCCGGCGTTGACGAGCGATCGTTTGCCCTTGGCGTCGATCTCCGGCTTCACCTTTTCGAAGGTGACACCCGTGAGCTTGCCGTTCCTGTAGGTGAATTCCTTTGGCACGAGGAAGTTGAGGATCGGGATGTCTTCACCGATCGCGTCTTCCTTCTCCCAGGGCGAGGCTTTCATTTCCTCGAAGCCGGAGCGGACGATGACCTTCACGTCGGCGCCGCCGAGGCGGCGCGCGGTGCGGCAGCAGTCCATCGCGGTGTTGCCACCGCCGAGGACGATGACGCGCTTGCCGATCTTGTCGGTATGCTCGAACGAGACGTTGGAGAGCCAGTCGATGCCGATGTGGATGTTGGCGGCGGCTTCCGTGCGGCCCGGCAGATCGAGATCGCGGCCGCGCGGGGCGCCGGTGCCGACGAACACCGCGTCGTAGTCCTGCGCCAGCAGCGCCTTCATGCTCTCGACGCGGTGCTGCAGGTGCATCACGGGGCCGAGCGCGGTGATGTAGCCGACCTCTTCGTCGATCACCTCTTCCGGCAGGCGGAAGCGCGGGATCTGGCTGCGGATCATGCCGCCGGCCTTCTTGTCCCCGTCATAGACGTGGACCTCGTAGCCCAGTGGCGCGAGATCGCGCGCAACCGTGAGCGAGGCGGGTCCGGCGCCGATACAGGCGATCTTCCTGCCGTTCTTCGGCGCGACCTTCGGGAGCAGCGCTGCGAAGTCGGCGTCCTTGTTGTCGGCAGCTACCCTTTTCAGGCGGCAGATCGCCACCGGCTCCTCTTCGACGCGTCCACGCCGGCATGCCGGCTCACATGGACGATCGCATGTGCGCCCGAGGATCCCGGGAAACACGTTCGACTTCCAGTTGACCATGTAGGCGTCGGTGTAGCGCCGGTCCGCGATCAGGCGGATGTACTCCGGCACCGGCGTATGGGCCGGGCAGGCCCACTGGCAATCGACGACTTTATGGAAGTAGTCCGGACTGCTGATGTCCGTGGCCTTCAAAGGCGTTTCCCCTGCGAAAGCAGCGCCGGTCTTCGCCAGCCCGCATCATTATGCGCCTGTCATAGAGCCGCGCGCGGCGGGGCGGCAATGGGTTTGCGGCTATTGCGAATGGATCGCAACAGGCAGTTGCTCCGTCAGAGAATGAACCGGCTCAGATCCGCGTTCTTCGCCAGATCACCCACCCGTTCGCGCACGAAGTCCGCTGTCACCCGCACCTCCTCCCCGCTCCGGTCGGGCGCGGTGAAGCTCACCTCGTCGAGCACGCGCTCCAGCACCGTCATCAAGCGCCGCGCGCCGATGTTTTCCACCGCCGCGTTCACGTCGGCGGCCAGTTCGGCGATGGCGTCGATGGCGGCTTCGTCGAACGCGAGCGTCACGCCTTCGGTGGCCAAGAGCGCCACGTACTGCTTGATCAGACTGGCTTCGGGCTCGGTGAGAATCCGGCGCATATCCTCCCGCGTCAACGCCTTCAGCTCCACGCGGATCGGCAGCCGGCCCTGCAGTTCGGGCATCAGGTCCGACGGCTTGGCGACATGGAACGCGCCGGACGCGATGAACAGGATGTGGTCGGTCTTCACGGCGCCGTGCTTGGTGGCGACGGTGGTGCCCTCGATCAGCGGCAGCAGATCGCGCTGCACGCCTTCGCGGCTCACCTCGCCGCCCCCGCCGACGCGGTCGCTGCGCGAGGCGATCTTGTCGATCTCGTCGAGGAAGACGATGCCGTCCTCCTCCGTCGCGCGCACCGCCTCCTTGGTGAGCGCGTCGGTGTCGAGCAGCTTGTCGCTTTCTTCCTGGAGCAGCGGCGCGCGGGCATCCTCGACGGTCGTCTTCACGCGTTTGGCGCGTTGGCCGAAAGCCTTCCCGAAAATGTCGCCGAGATTGATCGGCCCGTTTCCGCCCATGCCGCCGGCGCCGACCGGCAGTTCGAGCATGGGCGGGGCCGCGGTTTCCGCCAGCTCGATCTCGATCTCGCTTTGCTCCATCTCGCCGCTGCGGAGCTTCTTTCGGAAAGACTCCTTTGTGGCCTCGGATGCGTTCGCGCCGACCATCGCGATCACCAGCCGTTCCTCGGCCGCAACTTCGGCGCGCGCGCGCACCTCACGGCGGCGCTTGTCCCGCGTCATGGCGATGGCGACCTCGACGAGATCGCGGACGATCGATTCCACGTCGCGGCCGACGTAACCGACCTCGGTGAACTTGGTGGCCTCCACCTTCAGGAACGGCGCGCCCGCAAGCTTCGCCAGCCGCCGCGCGATCTCGGTTTTCCCGACGCCGGTGGGCCCGATCATCAGGATGTTCTTCGGCGTCACTTCCTCGCGCAGCCCTTCCGCAAGCCGCCGCCGCCGCCAGCGGTTGCGCAGCGCAATGGCGACGGCGCGCTTGGCGTCCCCCTGCCCCACGATGAAGCGGTCGAGCTCGGAGACGATTTCACGCGGCGAGAAGTCGGTCATGACGGCAGGCTCTCCACCGTCAGGTTCCGGTTGGTGTAGACGCAGATGTCCGCCGCGATGCCCATGGCCTCCCGTGCGATCTTCTCGGCGTCATCCACATGCGGATAGAGCGCGCGCGCGGCCGCCAGCGCGTAGTTGCCGCCGGACCCCACCGCGACGACGGAATGCTCGGGGTCCAGCACGTCGCCCGCGCCGGTGATAACGAACGTCTCCTTCACGTCAGCGACGATGATCATGGCTTCCAGCCGCCGCAGCGCGCGGTCGGTGCGCCAGTCCTTGGCAAGTTCCACCGCCGCCCGGGCGAGCTGGCCAGGGAAGCGCTCGAGCTTTGCCTCCAGCCGCTCGAACAGGGTCAGCGCATCCGCCGTCGCGCCGGCGAACCCGGCAATGGCCTTGCCGTCCGCCAGCGGGCGCACCTTGCGGGCATTGGCCTTCATGATCGTGGAACCGATCGAGACCTGCCCATCACCGGCGATAACGACGCGTCCGCCCTTGCGGACGCAGAGAATGGTGGTGCCGTGCCATGGTTCGGGTGTGCTCATGGCAGCGTAGGTGGCGCCGACACCCAGTCCGATCAAGCCGGAGCGTGTCGGATCAGACTGCCCGTGCCGTGGCGAGACTGGCCGCAGCCGTCGCGCGATCGAGGTTGAAGCGCAGGAACTCCGGCGCCGGCATCGCCGCGCCGTACAGGAAACCCTGGCCAATCTGGCAGCCGCGACGGCGCAGGAACTCGGCTTCCGCTTCGGTCTCCACGCCTTCGGCGACAACCGTGTAGTCGAGCGACGCCGCCATCGCGAGGATCATCTCGATGATCGCCGGCGCGTGGCGATCCTTGGCCAGCGCGCGCACGAACTGCTGGTCGATCTTGATGATGTCGAACGGCAGGCGCGTCAGCGAGGCGAGGCTGGAGTGGCCGCAGCCGAAGTCATCGAGCGACACTTTCACGCCGAGCGCGCGCAGCGGCTCCAGCAGACGCAGCGCGCGTTCGGGGTTCTCCAGCGCCACCGATTCCGTCACTTCCAGTTCGACACGGTTCGGCGAAATTCCCGCCTCCGCCATCGCGCGGGTAATCTTGTCGGTAAAGCGCTCGTCGGCGAACTGCAGCGGCGAGATGTTGATCGCGACGCTGAGTGGAAATCCCTCACGCGCCCACGACGCCGCTTTCCAGCAGGCGTCGCGCAGGATCACTTCGGAGATGGCGCCAATCAGGCCGTTCTCTTCCGCCGCCGGGATGAAGCGCCCGGGACTGACCATTGTCCGATCGGGCTTCACCCATCGCGCCAGCGCTTCTGCGCCGATGACGCGCCCGCTCATCAGGTCGATCTTCGGCTGGAAGTAGGCCTTGAACTCGTTGCGGTCGATCGCCGCGCGCATTTCGCGCTCGAACGCGAGCGCGGCGTTGGCTTCGCGGTCCAGCGCCTTGGTGAAGAACTTCATCTTGCCGGTGTCGGTCTTGGCCGCAGCCATGGCGAGCATCGCGTGCCGGATACCGGTGTCAGCGTCGGCGCCGTCTTGCGGCAGGATTGCTGCGCCGATCACCGCGCCGAGCACCAGCTTGTGCTCGCGCCAGTCGAACGGCTGGTTCAGCGCGGACGCGAGCAGTTGCGCGAACCGTGCTGCGTCTTCCGGACCGCGCAGCTTGGGGGCTAGAACGCCAAAATCGCCGCCGCGCAGGCGGGCGAGCTGGCTTGGCCGGTCGGCGCACACCTCGGTGCGCACCATCCTGTCGATGGCCCGGACGGCGGCAGTGAGCCGCCCGACAATGCGGGTCAACAGTTCATCGCCCGCGTCCTGGCCGATGGCGTCGAAGATCCGCTCCAGCCGGTCGAGGCGGACCACAAAGATCGCGCCGATCTCTTCCTGATGGCTGGCGAGCAGATCGGCCACGTCGCGCGCGAAGCGTTCGTGGTTGGGCAGGCCGGTGGCGGTGTCGCTGTAAGCCATGCGTTGCAGGCGGCGG
Organism: Hyphomonadaceae bacterium; assembly: GCA_031414315.1. Taxonomy (GTDB): domain Bacteria; phylum Pseudomonadota; class Alphaproteobacteria; order Caulobacterales; family Aquidulcibacteraceae; genus VFBF01. The sequence goes on from JANNVF010000440.1 coordinate 6,393, forward strand.
AACGACTGCTGCAGCCGGTCGGCCATCTGGTTGCAGGCGTGGGCGAGATCGCCCAGTTCGCCAAGGCCAGGCGTGCCCCGGCCAAAGGCAATGCGATGCGCCAGTTGCTTTTCGCTGAGGTCGTTCACGAACGCGGAGAACGTGCGGAGCGGCGCGACCACCGCGCCGGCCGCAAACCAAGACAGCGGCGCTGCGACTGCCAGCAATCCCGCCAGCACGAGGCCAAGCCGCCAGACCGACGGCGCGCCCTGCCCTTGGGTCGCCCACGCGAGACCCAGTGCCGCCGCGACGAACACCAGCAGCACGCCGCAGAGCGCAAGGGACATCCGGGCCCGAAGGCCCAGCCCCTTGCGCGTGCTTGCGCGCGCCTGTTCGTCGTTCGACATTCGACCTTGTGCCCATGGGCGCACGTGACGGGTTCGCGCTCCCGCGCCCCGGGACCGCCGCCATTAGGTATGTTTGTGATGGCCAAAGATTTAGGATGACCTAAATATTGCCGCGTTACTTGTGTCGTCGTATGATCGACTGCAGTTATTGAATTCAGACCCTGTTAAACCGAGTGAAGAAGATGCGAACGGCAAAGGTGACGCGGTCTACCAAAGAAACGTCGATCAGCGTCGAGCTGGCGCTGGACGGCGCTGGCAAGTCCGCGATCGCCACCGGCATCGGCTTTTTCGATCACATGCTGGAAAGCTTCGCCAAGCACGGCGCGTTCGATCTGAAGGTCGAAGCCAAGGGCGATCTCCACGTCGACATGCACCACACGGTAGAGGACGTCGGCATCTGCATCGGCCAGGCGTTCAACCAGGCGCTGGGCGAGCACAAGGGCATTCGCCGCTTCGGCCACGCCTACATCCCGATGGACGAGACGCTGTCGCGCGCGGCGGTGGACTTCGCCAACCGGCCCTACCTGATCTGGCGCGTCGCGCTGGCGCGCCCGAAACTCGGCGAGATGGACACCGAGCTGTTCAAGGAATTCTTCCAGGCCTTCGCCATGCACTCCGGCGCGTGCGTGCACATCGAGAACCTCTACGGCGACAACACCCACCACATTGTGGAGTCCTGCTACAAGGCGCTGGCGCGCGCGACGCGGACGGCGGTGGAGCTGGACGCGCGCACGCAAGGCGGCACGCCGAGCACCAAGGGCGTGCTGTAGGCGCGCCAGACGAGAGCATCGTGCAAACCATCGCACTCATCGACTACGACTACGGCAACGTGCGCTCCGTGGAGCGCGCGCTTGCGGAAGCGGGCAAGCGCGCCGGCGTGCCGTGCAAGATTCGCCTGACGCGCGATCCGGCATACGTGGCCGCCGCCGATCGCATCGTGCTGCCCGGTCAGGGCGCATTCGCCGCATGCATGGGTGCGCTGTCGGCCGACGCCCCTCTCCTCTCCGCCCTCAACGACGCGGTGCAGGTGCGCGGCGCGCCGTTCCTCGGCATCTGTGTCGGCATGCAGCTGCTGATGACCACCGGGCTAGAGCACGGCGCGCATGCAGGCCTGGGCTGGATCAAGGGCGTGTGCCGGCCACACGACACCGAGGAACGCCTGCCACACATGGGCTGGAACGCAGTGGCGCCGGCAAAAGCACACCCGGTCCTCGACGGACTGTCACCGTCACGCCATATGGTGTTCATGCACTCCTTCGTCGTCGCGCCCGCCGATGACGCCGCCGTCGCGGCAACCACCACCTACGGCGCGCCGTTCGTCAGCGCCGTCGCGCGGGACAACATCGTCGGCGTGCAGTTTCACCCGGAGAAGAGTCAGGCCGCCGGCCTGGATCTTCTGTCGCGATTCATCACCTGGAGCCCGCGTTGATCCTGTTTCCCGCCATCGACCTGAAGGACGGCCTGTGCGTGCGCCTCCGCGAAGGCAAGATGGACGCAGCGACGATTTTCAATCGCGATCCCGGTGCACAGGCGCGCACGTTTCAGGATCAGGGTTTCCACTGGATCCACGTCGTCGATCTCGATGGCGCGTTCGCTGGAACGTCGCTGAACGCCGGCGCGGTGGCGCGGATTCTTTCGGCGGTGAAGATTCCCGTGCAGGTCGGCGGCGGCGTGCGCACGCTGGAGTCCGTCAGCTACTGGCTCGACGCCGGCGCGAGCCGCGTGATCCTCGGCACCGCCGCCGTGCGCGATCCCGCCTTCGTGCGCGAGGCCGCGCGGCTCTACCCCGAGCGCATTGCCGTCGGCATCGACGCGCGCGACGGCCGCGTCGCGGTGTCTGGGTGGGCGGAACAGACCGACATCAACGCCATCGATCTCGCCATGCACTTCGAAGACGCGGGCGTGGCTGCGCTGATCGTCACCGACATCGGCCGCGATGGTCTGAAGAAAGGCGTCAACGTGGACTTCACCGGCATGATCGCGGACGCCGTGACCATCCCGGTGATCGCGTCAGGCGGCGTGCGCGACGTGAACGACATCCGTGCGCTGAAGGCCCGCCCCGGCCGAACGATCCACGGCGCCGTTCTTGGTCGCGCGCTCTACGATGGTGATTTCGCGCCGGCCGAAGCGCTCGCCGTCGCTGCGGCCTGATGCTCGCCGCGCGCATCATCCCCTGCCTCGACGTGAAGGACGGTCGCGTCGTCAAGGGCGTGAACTTCGTCGGCCTGCGTGATGCGGGAGATCCCGCAGAGCTTGCCGCGCTGTACGACGCGCAAGGCGCCGATGAAATCTGTTTTCTCGATATCTCGGCTTCCGTCGAGGGACGCGGCGCGCTGCTGGATGCGGTGCGCCGAACCGCAGAGCATTGCTTCACACCGCTCACCGTTGGCGGCGGCGTACGCACGCCGGATGATGTGCGGGCGCTGTTGCACGCCGGCGCCGACAAGGCCTCCATCAACACCGCCGCAGTGATGACGCCGGAGGTGATCGACGCCGCCTCCGCCGCCTTCGGCGCGCAGGCGATCGTCGTCGCCATCGACGCGAAGCAGACCGGCCCCGACGCCTGGGAGGTGTTCACGCATGGCGGCCGCCACTCCACCGGCAAGGATGCAATTGCGTTCGCCCGCGAAGCCGCAGACCGTGGCGCGGGCGAACTGCTTGTGACCTCGATGGACCGCGACGGCGTGAAGACGGGCTACGATCTGGCGCTCCTGCAGCGCATCACCGACGTGGTGCGCGTGCCGGTGATCGCGTCCGGCGGCGCGGGCTCGTTGC
>JANNVF010000441.1:0-1946 GCA_031414315.1 Hyphomonadaceae bacterium
GATCGGCGACGATCTCGATCTCAGTGGCGCGCTTCTGCGTGAAGGCATCGCGGCGAACTTCCGCGATGGCCCCATCGAGTTCTTCCCGCGCGCCGACATGCGCGACGACACTGCGTCGGACTTCTGGCGACGGCGCAATGACCACCACCCCCTCGCCATCCGCGAAATGGCCGAGGAGGCGGAGGCCGAAGGCTACGCGCTAGCGCGTGTGCGTGCGGAGGTAGGCATCGTCGAAGCAGGCGTGTCCCGGTTCCGGCAGATCTTCCTCACCTCGGTGACCGAATTCGTCGGCATGTCCCCGATGCTGCTGGAGAGCGCGGCGATCGCGCAGTTCCTGAAGCCGATGGCGCTGTCGCTCGCGTTCGGCGTGCTGTTGTGCATGCCGGTGACGCTGATCCTCACGCCGGTGTGGTACATGATCGGGAAAGACGTGAAGGGCCTGTTCGGCGGCGCGCGACGCCTGTTTGACCGGGGCTGGAACGGGCGCGCGCCCGAGGCCACGCCCGCAGAGTGATGTGGCCGTCAGTTCTTGGCCGAATGATTTTGTCGTTTGTCGATAAGCTGTCCGCAGGCATCGCGAGGCGGCGCATAAGAACACCATGAAGCTGGAGAACTGGATATGGATCGCAGGGCATTCCTGAGAGCGGGCGCGAGCCTTGCCGTGGTCAGCGCCGTCGCGGCGTGCGTGAAAAAGGCCGTGCCTCCCGCCAAGGCGGAGCTGGGCGCCTGGGGCGTTGAACTCGACAACCGCAACACTGCGCTGAAGCCGGGCGACGACTTCTTCCGCCACGTGAACGGCGGCTGGATCGATCGTACCGAAATCCCCGCCGACAAGGCGTCCTACGGCGCGTTCGACTATGTCTATGACCGCGCCGAAAAGCAGGTCCGCGCGATCATCGAGGAAAGCGCCGCGGCGAACGCCGCCGATGGCACGGTGGAGAAGAAGATCGGTGTCTACTACGCCGCGTTCATGGATGAAGCCGGCGTCGACGCGAAGGGCGCAGCGCCCGTGAAACCCAGCCTCGACGCAATCGCCGCCGTCACTGACACGGGCGCCCTGTGTGCGCTGTTCGGCGCGCCGGGCTATCCGACGCCGATCGAGAGCTACGTCAACGTCGATTCCAAGAACTCCGAGCGTTACCTGCTCAACATCACGCAGGCCGGCCTCGGCATGCCGAACCGCGACTACTACCTGCAGCCGAAGTTCCGTGAGCAGGCGCAGAAGTATCGCGCCTACCTGCAACAGCTCTTCACGCTGGCCGGTCTCTCCGATCCCGCCGGTCGCGCGGGCCGCGCCTACGGACTCGAGTTGCGCATCGCGCAGGCGCACTGGCCGTTGCAGGATCAGCGCGACGCAATCAAGACCTACAACCTCACTGATGTCGCTGCGCTTGGCACGACCGCCCCCGGCTTCGACTGGGCAAAGTTCCTGACCGCGTTGGGCGCGAGCGATCTGCAACAGGTCTCGCTCAACGAAAAAACCGCACTGCAGAAGCTCGCCGCCCTCGTGACGTCGCGGCCGCTCGACGAGTGGAAGGACTGGGCGGTCGCACAGCGCCTCAACGGCATGGCGCGTTTCCTGTCCAAGCCGTTCGTGGACGCCCGGTTCGATTTCTACGGCAAGACCATCAGCGGCCAGCAGGAACTCCGCGAGCGCTGGAAGCGCGGCGTGGGCGCCGTCCAGGAGGCGGTCGGCGAGGCCATCGGCCAAGTCTATGTGAAGAAGCACTTCCCCGAGGACTCCAAGATCAAGATGGAAGTGCTCGTCAAGAATCTTCTCGCCGCCTTTAAGGTGCGCCTGGAAAATCTTGACTGGATGTCGCCCGAGACCAGAGCCAAGGCGCTGGAGAAGCTCGCCACGTTCGGCACCAAGATCGGCTATCCCAACAAGTGGCGCGACTATGCAGCGCTCGAGGTGAAGCCGGGCGACCTTGTCGGCAACATCG
>JANNVF010000442.1:0-8542 GCA_031414315.1 Hyphomonadaceae bacterium
GGCGGATCGGGCGGCGATCGGCGGGCTCTGGCTCGCGCTGCTGCTGGCGGGGGAGATCGGCGTCGGGCTGTTCGTCCGCCGGCTTTCCGTAACGGACACCCTCACGTCCCTCGCCACGCCGTCCGGCGTCAGCGGCCTTGCCGCGCTGATGGTGTGCGCGCTTTTTCCGCTGGTGCGGCGCTGAGCCCTCGCGCAAATGCCTTGGCGAACCCCATTCGCGCGCCATAAAGAAGAACAATGACCACCGCCGACGACCTGATCGCCTTCGCGCCCGACAAGACCGTCTCCGCCCGGGAGTTCGGCGTTGAGTCCGACATGAAGATCCCGAAATTCTCCAAGCGCACCGAATACGTGCCGGAGATCGACGACGCCTACCGCTTCGACCCGCAGACCACGCTGGCGATCCTCGCGGGCTTTGCCCACAACCGCCGCGTGATGGTCCAGGGCTATCACGGCACGGGGAAGTCCACGCACATCGAGCAGGTGGCCGCGCGGCTCAACTGGCCGATGATCCGCGTCAACCTCGACAGCCACGTCTCCCGCATCGATCTCGTCGGCAAGGACGCGATCGTGCTGAAGGACGGCAAGCAGATCACCGAATTCCGCGAGGGGATATTGCCGTGGGCGCTGCAGCGCCCGGTGGCGATCTGCTTCGACGAATACGACGCCGGCCGCCCCGACGTGATGTTCGTGATCCAGCGCGTGCTGGAAGCGAGCGGCAAGTTGACCTTGCTCGACCAGAACCGCGTGATCAGCGCCAACAAGTGCTTCCGCCTGTTCGCGACGACCAACACCGTAGGCCTCGGCGACACCACCGGCCTCTATCATGGCACGCAGCAGATCAACCAGGGCCAGATGGACCGCTGGTCGATCGTGACCACCTTGAACTACCTTGAGCACGACGCCGAAGCCGCCATCGTGCTCGCCAAGGCGGGCAAGGCGTACGACACCGTGGAAGGCAAGAAGACGGTGATGGCCATGGTCCGCGTCGCCGACATGACCCGCAACGCGTTCATGAACGGCGACATCTCCACCGTGATGAGCCCGCGCACGGTGATCACCTGGGCGGAAAACGCGCAGATCTTCGACGACATCGGGCTGGCGTTCCGCATGACGTTTTTGAACAAGTGCGACGAGCTGGAGCGGCCGACGGTGGCGGAGTTCTATCAGCGCTGCTTTGGCGCGGATTTGCCGGAGGCGGCGACGCGGGTGAAGGTGGCTTGAGGTTAGGCCTGTGGCTGCGCTTCCCCATGGCGATCGCGCTGTCGCCGATCCTGAGAAGCTGACCGGCTACATCCTCAATCCCGCCCATCGCACGGGTCAGAACAAGGCGCGGGTGTTCGCGGCCGCTCTTGGCATCACCGTCGCCAATTTCGGGGTGCTGCGCGCGGCGCTATTGGCCGCCGCCGACGACACGGAAGCAGTGCTCGAACGCAGAGACCGGCACGGTGCTCACTATGCGGTCGAGTTTGTGATAGACAACGCTGGCAGGCGAGCCTTGGTGCGCTCGCTCTGGACGGTTCGGGCGGGCGAGGAGTTCCCTCGGCTGGTTTCAGCGTTCATCAGGGAACGAAACGATGACTAGGCGGCCCCAGGCGCTCGACGTGGTCGCTCTTCTCCGCGATCTGCCCGATCTCGGACTGGAGAAGGGTCAGGTCGGCACAGTGATCGACGATGGGGGCGCGACGCTGCTCGTCGAGTTTGCCGACGCCGACGGCAAGGCATTCGCAACGCCTACGCTTGCGGTTGCGGATATCATGGTCCTGCGATTTGAGCCGGCGATGGCCTGAGCGGCCAGTTGTGAGTTTTACCAGCGGACCTGCCGGAGCGGCGATGTGGATGGAGGTGGCTTGAATCATTGTGGCCTCACACTCGCGATCTCAGCCCTTGTCGCTGCAGGCGTTGGACCGGCGAGTGCGGCGATGTGTGGTTCCGCGCCGTTTGTTGCGGGCGTCGTTGAGGCCGGCGTTTCCAAGGCGAGACCAGCGTTTGCGCGCGAGTCCGACCTCTACTTCGAGGCAGCGCCAGTGGAGGGATGCTGGCAGCCCGGCCAGTGCGGTAAAAGGGCGGAGCGACGTCCCGTCGATGCGCCCGGCGACTTGGCGGTTCCTGACTGGATGCTGCTTGGCAACGATTTCAACGTCACTCACGCGCCGAGCCGCATAGAAGTTGCGCGCGCGGCGCGCGTTCGCCCGGATTGGATGCGACGGAGCGGCGCGGAGCTGCAATGGAAGTTCTGGCGCTTGTCCTTAGCATGGTCACGGCTGTGGCGGCCGAAACCGCACTGCACCAACTCCGCAGACGCCGCTCGCTGCGCTGCGCAAATGGCGGCGCAAGAGGCCGCAAACATGCCCTTCGAACCAGACGCACGCGAGGCTCCGTACGCCGTGTACGAATTTCATGTCGAAGGCACGCTCGCGGGCAAACATCGGAAATCTTTCCGGCTGGTGACAAGGCCAAGAGGCCCCGGGCAGTTGATCGTGCTCAACGCGAAGCAAATCTGGGTCGATGTCCCAACGATGCGACGGCGCGGCTATTTCTACATGAAGGATATGCGCTGCGACGCTTTGATCGAATTTACTCTCGGCCGGCCGCTCGTGTTCTATTGGAGCCGCGAAGGACGACTGATGTCGGTCGCAAGAATTGACGATGTGGCATACAAGAGCGTCTTAGCTCTGTAAGCACGTAGGGCGGATGGAGCGAAGCGCAATCCGCCATCGTCCGCGCACCTCACACCGGCGGATTACGCTCCGCTCCATCCGCCCTGCAGGTCGCGGCGCTTCACCAAACCCGCTTCGCCCCCAGCGCGCTCAGCTTCACGTCGTTGCTCACGATCGGCATTGCTTCCACGATCGACTGCGCCGCGAGGATGCGGTCGAACGGGTCGCCGTGATCGTCGGCGAGTTCGCCGGCGCGGCGACCGTGTTCGATGGAGATGGGCAGGGGTTGGAAACCGCGCATCGCCAGGTCTTCTTCCAGGTTCAGCACCAGATGGCCGACCTTCGGCAGCGCGCCGCTGCGATGCTTGAACGTGATCTCGTAGGCGGTGGCGGCGCTCACGAAAACCTCAGCCGCGCGCGCCGCGATGGCCTTGCGGGCTTTGGCAGAGAGCCGCCGGTCATCGGTCGTCCACCAGATGTAGGCGTGAGTGTCGAGCAACAACTTCACTTCGGCTTTTTCTGTTTCGGGGTCGGCCTGAGCATCATGTAGTCCGGCAGCGGATCGAAGAACCGTTCGTCAAACTCGATGATGCCTTTCAGCGATCCCGGCTTCCGGTCGGGCAGCGGTTTGGCGTCGTTCGCCGGCACCAGCTTCGCCGCCGGCTTGTCGCCCCGGTAGATGAGAATTTCCTCGCCCGCCTCGGCCCGGGCGATGAGCTTGGACAGGTTGGTCTTGGCCGCGTGGATCGTGACTTTGGTCATTTGGCCAAGTTAGCTAATCTCCTTAGCTAAGGCAATATCCTACGCGCCGCCCAAATAAACGAACTCGATCAGATAGACGTTCTCACCCGGGCCGTGCTTGGCGATCTTCAACAGGTCCACGACCCCGGCGAAACCCGATCGTCTGGCAAGCGCCGGCGTGATGTCGCCCAGTGCAATCTGCCGGACCGAGGTGACTTCAATGGCGCCTGATCCCATGCGATAACGTCCGCCGACCTTGACGCGCGGGCTCTGCCAGATGCGGACGCTGCAGGTCACGGCGCCGCTCGCAACAGGGTCGCGCAGGCGCTTTGCAAACTGCATGACGATCTCGTTCCGGCCGCGTCTACCCCGCCGCCTTCCCGAACCGCTCCGCCGTCCGCGCTCGTGCCTTCGCGGCTTCCTCGTCGCGATCCTTTGGCGGCGCATGCGTCTCAAGTCCGTGGACCAGCTTGTGCGCGGCGGCGAGGACTTCCGCGATGGCGGTGTCGAACGCCGCCTGGTTGGCGCGGGAAGGCGTGTTGTAGCCGCTCAGCTTGCGCACGAACTGGAGGGCGGCGGCGCGGATTTCGTCGTCCGTCGCGGGCGGTTCGAAGTTGTGCAGCGTCTTGATGTTCCGGCACATGGGCAGCTTGTCTCCGGCAGGGGCATCCGTCAGGCGTCCTTACAAGGTAGATAAGCCCGCGCCATTTGCCAGACCTGCAATTCTCCCCCACATGCACGGCTAGCTATTGGCCCGAACCGGCCCCGAGGGAGCGAACCCATGTCCGACGCAGCCGAGTATGTCCCGCCGAAGGTCTGGACCTGGAACAAGGACAACGGCGGCCGCTTCGCCAACATCAACCGCCCGATCGCGGGGCCGACGCAGGAGAAGGCGCTGCCGGTCGGCAAGCATCCGTTCCAGCTCTATTCGCTGGCCACGCCCAACGGCGTGAAGGTCACGGTGATGCTGGAGGAGCTGCTCGCGGCCGGGCACACGGGCGCTGAGTACGACGCGTGGCTGATCAACATCAGCAGTGGCGACCAGTTCACCAGCGGCTTTGTCGACGTGAACCCAAACTCCAAGATCCCCGCGCTGATGGATCGCAGCGGACCTACACCCATCCGCATCTTTGAATCCGGCGCCATCCTCGTGCACCTCGCCGAGAAGTTCGGCGCGTTCCTGCCGACCGATCCCGCCAAGCGCGCGGAATGTCTGTCGTGGTTGTTCTGGCAGATGGGCGCCGCGCCCTACCTCGGCGGCGGCTTCGGCCATTTCTACGCGTACGCGCCGACGAAGATCGAATACGCCATCGATCGCTTCGCCATGGAAGTGAAGCGCCAGCTCGACGTGCTGGACCGCCAACTCGCCGACAACGAGTACATCGCCGGCAAGGACTACACGATCGCCGACATGGCGATCTGGCCGTGGTACGGCAGTCTGGCGAAGGGCCTCGTGTACGAGGCCGGCGAATTCCTGCAGGTGCAGGACTACAAGCACGTCCAGCGCTGGACCGACCTGATCGCCGCACGCCCCGCCGTGAAGCGCGGCCGCATGGTCAACCGCGTGTTCGGCGAGCCGTCGAGCCAGCTGCACGAACGCCATGACGCATCGGACTTCGACACGAAGACGCAGGACAAGATCGCAGCGGCAGGCTGACGCGCGATTGGCGGCTAGGCCGGAAGCTGCGCCAGTCGCGCCCTCAGAAACCGCTGCTCGGCCGGTTGGCGCGCCAGTGCGAGCGCGCGCTGATACGCCGCCCGCGCCGCTTCCGAGTGGCCGAGCCGCCGCTGCATGTCGGCGCGGGCGGCGTGGGCCAGATGATAGTCGTCGAGCTCGCCCTGCGCCATCGCCGCATCCACGGCCGCCAGCCCGGCCTCGGGTCCGTCCCGCATGCTCACCGCTGCGGCGCGGTTCAGCGCCGTGACGGGTGCGGGCGCCACGCGCCCCAGCACATCGTAGAGCGCCACGATCTGCGCCCAGTCGGTTTCGGTGGTGCTCGCCGCCTGTGCATGCAGATCCGCGATCGCCGCCTGCAGCGCGTACGGCCCCACCGTGCGCGACGCCCACGCCCGCGCGCTCAGGGCCTGTGCCTCGGCGATCAACGCGCGCTCCCACAACGACCGGTCCTGATCCTCCAGCAGCACAAGATCGCCGCGCGCATCGACCCGTGTGGCGGCGCGTGCGTGGTGCAGCAGCATCAGGGCGAGCAGGCCCAGCGCCTCGGAGTCATCGAGAAGATCGACAATCAGTCGGCCCAGCCGGATCGCCTCATCGCACAGGCCGGCGCGCATCAGGCTCGGGCCATCGGTCGCCGCATAGCCCTCATTGAAGATCAGATAGATCACCTGCAGCGCGCTCTCGAGCCGCGCGGGCAGGGCGGCGCGATCTGGAATTGCGTAGGGGATCGCGTCGTCGCGGATCTTGGCTTTCGCGCGCACGATGCGCTGGGCGATGGTCGGCGCGGGCGCCAGATAGGCGCGCGCGATTTCCTCGGTGGTCAGTCCGCCGACCTCGCGCAACGTGAGCGCGATGCGCGCGTCCGGCGTCAGCGACGGATGGCAGCAGGTGAAGATCAGCCGCAGCTCGTCGTCGACAATATCTTCGGGCGCAGCCGTCTCTGGTTGCATGTCCGCGAGCGCCGTCAGTTCAGGCAAGGCGCCTCTCAGACGCGCCTGCCGGCGCCATCGGTCGATGGTCCTGAACCGTCCGGTGGAGACCAGCCATGCGTAGGGATTGGCGGGGACGCCATCGCGCGGCCATTGCGCAGCGGCGGCGGCGAACGCGTCGTGCAAGGCCTCCTCCGCCGCGTCGAAACCGCCGAGTAGCCGGATGAGCGTCGCCAGCACCCGCCGCGCCTCGGTGCGGTAGGCCGCATCGATAGCGGCGCGCGCGGCGTCTGCGGTCATCGGCGCCGGCTCATAATTTCGGGCGCGGTTTGCTGTAGTCCACCACCGGCCGCACTTCGATGGCGCCCAGTCTGGCGAACGGATCGCGCGCGGCGATCTGCACGGCCTCGTTGAGATCGCGCGCTTCGATCAGGATGAAGCCGGCGAGCATTTCCCGGGTCTCCATGAACGGACCATCGGTCGCCGACATCTTTCCCGCACGCACCCGCACCGTCATCGCTTCGTTGGGCAGGGTGAGCGCCTGCGAGGTCACGTAGTGGCCGCTCGCCTTCAGGTCGTCATTGTACTGCCCGACCGCGGCCAGCACCGCGTTGGACTCCGCGCTTTGATCGAAGACCTGCTGGGGATCGAAATAGATCAGGCAGACGTACTGCATGGATGGCTCCTTTCCTGAACGGCTTGCGTGGCTTGTCGCTCCGCGCCGGCAGATTTCGACAGGACTACAATTTTTTCCGCAAGATTGTCGAAACGGGACGGGCGGGGGCGACCATGTCGGTCATCCGGGCGTTCGGACGACGCGGACCAGGAGATCGAGATGAAACTGTATGGAACCCCACCCACTCGCGCCCTGCGCGTGCTCTGGCTTCTGGGCGAACTGGACATCGACTGCGAGATCGTGACCGTGAACATGGGGATCGGCGAGCATACGTCGCCGGCGTTTCTCGCGCTCAATCCCGCCGGAAAGATTCCGGTGCTGGTGGACGGGGACACGGTGCTGACGGAATCCGCCGCAATCCCGCTTTATCTCGCCGAAAAGTATCCAGACAAGGGGCTGATCCCGGCGGCGCTGGCGGACCGGGCGCAGATGTATCGTTGGATCTTCTTTCTGGTGACCGAGATCGAGCAGCCCCTGTGGCGCATCGCGCTGCACACGCGCATCTACGCGGAGGGCGAAAGAAGCCCGCTGGAAATTGCGCTCGCGACGCGTGACTGCCGGAAGATGGTGCAGATCTTCGAACACCACATGAAGGCGCGCGCGTTCGTGGCGGGGAGCCAGATAAGTGTCGCTGACTTCAACGCAGCCTACACGCTCGACTGGGCCAACGAAGCCGGCATGCTGGACGAGGCGCCCCGGCTGCGCGACTATCTGAAGACGATGTATGCGCGTCCCAAGGCGCCGATGACCATCGCCGAAGGCTTCGCCGCAATCCGGCGCTGAGAGATCCGTCGGGGAAGGGAGCAGCTGCAATGACCGAGAAGACACCCGGAAAAATAGAAATCGAGAACGTGATGTCGCCCGGGCACGTGGTGCGCGTGGATGCCGACAAGTACAACGCCATGAAGCGGGCGTTCCTGAAGATCCTGCCCACGCGGGCGCCGGGTCTGACGGCGGCGGAAATCCAGGAGCGTGTGCTCCCCCATCTGCCGGAAGACCTGTTCCCGGGCGGCGCCAAGGCGGGCTGGTGGAAGAAGGCCGTCCAGCTTGATCTGGAGGCAAAGGGCGTCATCGCGCGGGGAGACACCAAGCCGCTGCGCTGGCGCAAGGCGTGAGCGTGACGGCGGCGCGCAAAAGTGTGACAGTCTCCCGAGATCACACCGGGAGAGCAGCGTGACCAAGGGCACAAAGATCGCCGACAGCGCCGACCTCGCGCGCGCCAACGACTGGTCGCGGCAGGCGTACGGTGCGCTGCGGGACTGGGACGTCGCGCGGCGCGGCCGCTGGAGCACCTGGGATAGCGGCGCGGTCCTGCTCACCGTCGACACGATGGCCAACGGCGCCGCGTGCGAGCCCGTCACCATCGCCGCCGCCAGCAATCGGCTGGTGTTCTACACCCGCGACTGGGAAACCGATCTGCCGCTACCGGGCCAGTCCTTCGGCGAAGCGATCGCTGCACTGAAGGACCTCGCGCGCAAATGGTTCACCGGCGAGATCGCGCTGGCCGCGTTTTATCTGGGCGACGTGTGGCAAGGCGCGCTGGCGATCAACCCGGCGCAGCTTGAGGAGGAGATGCAGCTCGCGGTGAACTGGATCGCCACGCAGACGGCGGTGGATCGCGTGGAGCTTCACACGCCGCGGCGCGAGACCGACCAGAAGTTCGGCCTCGCGGTGAACGGCAAACCGATCGGCGTCCCGCGCACACAGTAGGGTTACGCGCTCGCGCTCGGCCGCGCGCTCACGCGGTCGTGCCAGGCCTTCAGCGTTGCGCATTCCGCCGGTATCTCAAGCCCCGTGAACGCAGCGAAGTCGATCGTGGTCAGCGCGATGATGTCGGCCATGGAATACATGTCGCCCG
>JANNVF010000443.1:0-9021 GCA_031414315.1 Hyphomonadaceae bacterium
CGGCGGACACCTGCCGTCGTTGACCGCCTTGGGCGCCCGGCTTCTGACCGGGCGCGGCGCGCCCCAAATGCCGAGCCAAGGTTCGCAGATGATCGGCCTTGCCGCTGACGAGGGCGATGCGCAGGCATGTTCCATTGTGTCAGTGCTCGCTGCCGCCGGGCTCACCCGTCCGCAAAGCTGGTCGGCGTCGCTCGACTATCTGTTCAAGGCGGCCCAACTCGGAGACTGGCGCGCGCGTCAGCAGATCGCGATCCTGGTGAACAGCGCCGGTCTGGGCTCGCGCCTGATGGAAACGGCCGATGCGGTCCCGTGGATCGAGGCGCGCGCTGCCATCGACATGGCGGCTTGGCTTCGCCCGCCCGCGCCGAAAGTAGTGACGGAGTCTCCGCGTCTTGTGGTGTTCGAAAATTTCCTGTCGCGCACGGTGTGCGAATGGCTTGTCGAGCTCGCGCGTCCAAAACTCTCGGAGGCGCGCGTCCATAACCCCATGACCGGCGAGCGGCTTGCTGATCCGTATCGCTCCAACACCGGCATGGGGTTCGGGCTGCTGGACACCGACGTGGTATTGCAGGTTGTCAACGCACGGATCGCGGCGGCGAGCGGGACGCCGATCCAGCATCAGGAGGCGATCAACATCCTGCACTACGCGACGGGACAGGAATACAAGCCGCACTTCGACTTCATCGACCCCGAGGTGCCGCACTTCACCGAAGTAGTGCGGCGTGAAGGTCAGCGCATTGTGACGTTCCTGATCTATCTCAACGACGCGTTCGAGGGCGGCGAAACGGAGTTCCCGCGGATCGGGACGCGCTACAGGGGCCAGCCCGGCGACGCGATCATGTTCCTGAACGTGGATGGTCAGGGCGCGATCGACAAGCGGACGCTGCATGCCGGGCTCGCGGTCACCCGCGGCGAGAAGTGGCTTCTGTCGAAGTGGATCCGGGACCGGCCGCGCGCGCAGTTCTGAGAAAGATTTGCAGCAGGCGCCTGTTCGCCGCTAAGCCCTGCGGAGCAGCCGCCCAAGGGGAAGTCCGTGTCCGCACCCGTCAAGAAAGTCGTCCTCGCCTATTCCGGGGGCCTCGATACCTCGATCATCCTCAAGTGGCTGCAGGACACTTATGGCTGCGAGGTGGTTACGTTCACCGCCGATCTTGGCCAGGGCGAGGAGCTTGGGCCGGCGCGGGAGAAGGCGCTCGCAGCCGGGGTAAAGCCGGAGAACATCTTCGTCGACGATCTGCGCGAGGAGTTCGTCAAGGACTTCGTCTTTCCGATGTTCCGCGCCAACACGCTGTACGAAGGTCAATACCTTCTCGGCACCTCCATCGCGCGGCCGCTGATCGCCAAGCGCCAGATCGAGATCGCCAACATGGTCGGCGCCGACGCCGTCAGCCACGGCTCAACTGGCAAGGGCAACGATCAGGTCCGCTTTGAAGTCTCTTACTATGCACTGAAGCCCGACGTGCGTGTGATCGCGCCATGGCGGGAATGGGAGTTTCAGGGGCGGCCCGATCTCATCGCCTACGCCAAGAAGCACGGCATCCCAATTGCGAAGGGCAAGGAACAGGACGCGCCGTTCTCCATTGACGCCAACCTGTTGCACACGTCGTCGGAAGGCATGGTGCTCGAAGATCCGGACGTGGAGGTGCCGGACATCGTGAAGAAGCGTGCCGATCGCCGCACGATCACGCCTGAAGAGGCGCCGGACAAGGCGACGGTCATCACCGTCGGCTTCGAGCGTGGTGATGCGTGTGCGATCGATGGCGTGAAGATGTCGCCCGCGACGCTGCTGACGAAACTCAACACCATCGGCGGCGCCAATGGCGTCGGTGGGCTCGATCTAGTGGAGAACCGCTACGTCGGCATGAAGTCGCGCGGCTTCTACGAAACCCCGGGCGGCACGATCCTCTGGCAAGCGCACCGCGCTATTGAAAGCCTCACGCTTGATCGCGGCGCCATGCACCTCAAGGACGAGTTGATGCCGCGCTACGCCAGCATCGTGTACAACGGCTTCTGGTGGACACCCGAGCGCAGGATGTTGCAGGCGGCGATCGACGCCTCGCAGGAGAGCGTCACAGGTGAAGTCCGCCTGAAGATCTACAAGGGCGGCGTCTACGTCATCGGCCGCTCGTCGCCGTATTCGCTCTACTCCAAGGCGCTCGTCGGCTTCGACGAAGCGGGCGGCTATAATCAGGCCGACGCGGAAGGCTTCATCAAGCTCAACGCGCTGCGCTTGCGGATCGGCGCGGAGCGGGACCGCAGGAACAGAAAGAACGACTAACTCGGGGACGTCATGACGAACCAGAAATCCAAGCGCCACTGGGCGCCGATCGCGATCGCTGTGATCGGCCTGCTCGCCATCGGCGTCACCGGGTGCGTGAACGTCTTCCTGCCGGCGGTGGACATGAAGTTCGCTGGTCCCCCGGCCCGCCCGCCGGTGCTCGCCGCGTTCGGGGACGACCCGGCCATCGACACCGCTGCAGACTGGAGCACGCGTCGCGCGCCGGTGCTGCGCGCCGCGTTCCAGCGTGAACTTTACGGGCGCATGCCACCAATCATAACGCCGGTGGTGGAGGCGCGCACGCCCGTCATCACGAACGCCATCGGAAAGGACGCCATCGCCGAGCAATGGACCGTCCGGGTCGGTCCCGACAGCCGGTTCAACATGGTGATCGTGACCCCGAAGAGCACGGGCGCGCATCCTGTCATCGTCATGCAGAACTTCTGCGGCAATCGCCCGGCGTTCAGCGATCGTCCCGCAAGCATCGCGCTGCCGCTGACGCCGGTCCTGTCGGTGTGCAACAACGCTCTTGCTGGGCCGCCGCTGGAGGCGGTGTTCGGCCGCCACATCAATGGACCGCCGTTCAGGGACGTGATCGCGCGGGGCTACGCTGTCGCACTCTTCTACGCGGGCGACGTCGTGGCCGATGTGGCGGCCGACGCGCCTGCAGGTCTCGCGTTGTTCGCCGGAGACGCGCCCGCGGGCGAACGTCCCGGCGCCGTCGCGGTCTGGGCATCGCTGTATTCCCGGGCGCTGGATGTTCTCAGCGGCGATCCCCGCTTCGACGCCACGCGCATCGCGGTCTGGGGCCACTCGCGCAATGGCAAGGCAGCTCTCCTCGCGGCGGCGCTTGATCCGCGCATCGCGGCGGTGATCTCGCATCAGTCCGGCAAGGGCGGCGCGACGCTGACACGGAGCTATGCTGGCGAAACCGTCAAGCAGATCACTGACAGCTATCCGTTCTGGTTCGCCTCCAATTACGCGAGCTGGGCCGGCCGCGAAGAGGACATCCCCATCGATCAGCACCAGTTGCTCGCGCTCATCGCGCCGCGCCCGGTGTTCATTGGAGCGGCGCGACGCGACAAGTGGTCAGATCCGGAAGGGGCCTTTCGCGCTGCGCAAGGCGCCGACCCAATTTATGAGCTGATGGGCGCGCGCGGCTTCGACCAGTCGGACATGCGCACGCGCAATCTGTCCGCCGATCTCGCCTTCGTGCTGCGCGGCGGCCGCCACGGCGTCACTACCGCCGACTGGCGCGACTTTCTGACCTTTCTCGACGCGCATCTGAAGGCGACGCCATGAACGATATGAATTTCACCGGGAAGACGGTGCTCGTCGTCGGTGGCTCGAGCGGCATCGGCAACGGCGTCGCGCACGCCTTCCGGGAACGCGGCGCGAGCGTGCACGTCTGGGGCACGCGGGCTTCGGCCGGCGACTATTCAAAATCCGAAGGCAGCGACCTCGACGGGCTGCACTATGGCCGGATGGACGTCAGCGATTTCGGCGCCGTGGAGATCTACGATCCCCCGTTCAAGGCACTAGACGTCGTTGTCTGCTCGCAGGGCATCGTGCGCTACAAGCGCGGCGAATTCGCGATGGCCGGCTTCCAGGATGTCGTCGACGTCAATCTCAACAGCGTGATGGCGTGCGCGCTCAGGTTCAAGCCGATGCTCATGCAGTCCAACGGCGCATTCATCGTGCTGAGCTCGACGGCGGCGTACCACGCGACGCGCGGCAACCCGGCCTACGCGGCTTCGAAAGCGGGCGCCGTGGCGCTTGTGCGCACGCTTGGTCAGGCATGGGCGCGCGAGGGCGTGCGCGTGAACGGCGTGGCGCCGGGGTTAGTCGACACCAAGCTCACCAAGGTCACGACCGAAAACCCGGAACGTCTGGCGGCGAGCCTGCAGGGCATTCCGCTGGGACGGCTCGGCACGCCAGACGATATTGCCGGCGCGTGCCTCTTTCTGGCATCTCCGCTGGCAGCTTACGTTGTCGGGCAAACGATTCCGGTGGACGGCGGGATTTTGCTTTAGGTCGTTGCGGCGTCCGATTGCGGCGCGTTTCAAGGCCTTGTTTCGTTCATGGGATGGCGGAACGGTCTCATCGGGAGCGGCAATGACCGATAGCGACTATGTGCTGGGCACGCACGACGCTGAAATCGAGCGCCTCGGGCTGCAGCATCGCGTCTGGCGGCCGTACGCGCTGGATGCATGGCGTCGCGCGGGCATTTCCGTCGGACATCGCGTGATCGACTTCGGCGCGGGCCCCGGATTCGCCACGCTCGATCTCGCCGGCATCGTTGGCCCGGCCGGCGAAGTCATCGCGCTCGAAAGGTCTGGGCGGTTTGCCGGAGCCCTCCGCGAACGGGCGGCGCGGCACGGCGTGGGCAACGTCACCGTGCAGGAGATCGATCTCGCGCTGACCGCGCCCGAACCCTTCGGCGCGGACGCTGCGTGGGCGCGCTGGATCTTCGCCTTCTTGCCAGAGCCCCAACGCGCGCTGGCCAATCTTGCCGCCGCGATCAAACCCGGCGGCATCTTCGTCGTGCACGAATACCTCGACTACGCGACCTGGAAACTCTGCCCGCGTTCGGCGCCGTTCGAGCGCTTCGTCCATGAGGTGATGGCAAGCTGGCGCGCGACGGGCGGTGAGCCGAACGTGGGGCTCGACATGCCGCGCTGGCTTGAGGAGGCAGGCTTTGCCATCGTGGCGCAAAAGCCGATCGTGGAGGTGGTGACGCCGGCTGATTTCATGTGGCGCTGGCCCGCGTCGTTCACCGAGACCAACCTCGATCGCCTTGTGGAGCTGGGCCGCATGAACGCGGCGGAAGCGGCCGCAGCGCGGACGGACTTCACGCGCATCGAACAGAGCCCCGGCGCGCGCATGGTGACGCCGGTGGTGATGGAGCTGATCGCCCGCAAACTTTGAGGCAGCGGGGTGGCGCCGACGGCCTGTTCCCACTAGAATATGGCTATGATGACCGCGTGCCGACAAGATTTTTGGCGACAGTAAAGCGCATCCACGCCAACGCCTCTTCACGCCCGTCTCCTTGCGCACTGGTTCATCATGTCCCTTCCTGTCGATCCGCACCTCTACGTGCTTTTTCTTGGTGTCATGGCCGTCATGGCGATCACGCCGGGGCCCGCCAACGTGTTCGCCATCGCGTCGGGCGTGCAGCGGGGGCCGCGCGCGGCGCTCGTGACGGTGGCGGGGATGAACGTCGCGACGCTGGTCTGGTTTGGCGCTGCGGCTCTCGGACTCGCGGCGCTGGTGCGCGCTTACCCGCAGGCATTTCGCGTGCTGGCGGTCGCGGGCGGCCTCTACGTCGCCTGGCTTGGGCTCAAGGCTTTGTGGGCCGGCGTGTCGAGCACAGGAAAGGCGCTGCACGTCCCCGGCCGCATGGGGGCGTCGGCGTTTCGCGATGGCTTCGCGGTGCAGATCGCCAATCCAAAAGCCGTGCTGTTCTTCACCGCAGTGCTGCCGCCGTTCATCGATCCGGCGCGGCCAACAGGCGCGCAGCTCGCGGCGTTCGCGGCGGCGACCATCGGCATGGATGTGATCTCGATGTCGACCTATGCGCTGGCGGGGGTGGCGCTGTCGCGCGGGTTCGAGCGGGAGAATTTCCGCCGCGGATTCTCGATCGTCGTTGGCGTGCTGTTGCTGACAGCAGCGACACTTATCCTGCTGCGCGACTGACTAAGCGAGTGTGAGCAGATCCGTGCAGATCGCTTCAAGGCCTGTCTGATCGACGGCGTCGAACGCGTCGAGATCAGTGGAGTCCACATCAAGCACCGCCGCCAGCGCGCCGGCGCGATCGAACACGCAGGTGACGATCTCGCTCTTTGAGCGACTGTCGCAAGCGATGTGACCGGGAAACGCGTCCACGTCCGGCACGATCAGCGTCGTTCGCCGCGCCGCCGCTGCGCCGCACACGCCCTTGCCGAGCGGAATGCGCAGGCAGCCGAGTGTGCCCTGATAGGGCCCGACGACCAGTTCGCCAGGCTTGTCGGCGTCGACCACGTAGAAGCCGCACCAGAAGAACCGGGGCGCAAACGCATGCGCCAGCAGGCTCGCGGCGGTGGCGTAGCGCGCCGTGACGTTCGGCTCGCCCGCGATCACCGCGCCGATTTCCCCGCGCAGCACCTCGTAGCGGGCGGCCTTGTCGGTCGGCAGGTCTTTGAGGGCGGCTTCGGCCATCCGTATTCCCTTGGCATAGCTGGTGGGCCCGGTCGGATTTGAACCGACGACCAGACCGTTATGAGCGGCCGGCTCTAACCACTGAGCTACAGGCCCCGCGCGCCTTGCTAGCCGCGTCCGTCGGGCGGGTCCAGAGCGCCGCCGTCGTCGGCCTTGCACTCGCTGTCGAGGTCCGGTCACATGGCTGCCGGGAGAGAGACAATGTGGAAAACGCTTCTGTTTGCGCTGACCGCGCTGGCGGTCGGCGTCGCCCTCGGCCTTGGCTCGGCCTGGACGGCGGTGTCGCGACTGTCGTTCTCCGGGCGGATCACAGATGGGGGTTGGACGACGAACCTCAACACCGGTTCGACCGCAGCCGATCCCTACACTCGCGCCGCCGTGGCCCGTGACGGTTTGCTGGCGCTCGCGCGGACCGAGACGGTCTACTTCAATCGCTCAACCGACGACGCCGGTGCGCCGCTGGACGCTGCGTGCGTCTATCGCCTCAAGGGCCGCGACCTGCCGGCGCGCTGGTGGTCGGTGACGCTGTACGATCAGGACCAGTATCTGTCGCGCAACGAGGATGGCGCACACTCCATCGACGCGACGCGTGTGGTTCGGGCGGGCGACGGCTATGAAGCGACGGTGTCGGTCACGCGGGGCGATGCGGCCAACTGGCTGTCGACGCGCAACGCCGGAAAGTTCTCGCTGTCGCTGCGGCTCTACAATCCCGATCCCGCTGTTCAGGCCGATCCGGGCAAGGCGGTGTTGCCGGTGGTGGAGAAGGTCTCTTGCGCGGGAGGCGTATGATGGGCGGAACACTTTTGCGCTGGCTGCTGGTCGCCGCCGTCGTGCATGGGGCGGCGGTGTTGGCAGCGCCATCCGTGATCATGGGCAAAGCGATTGCGCGCGTCGCGCAGGGCGCGAGCGGCGTCAATCGCTTCAACCATCAGCCGCCGGTGACGCCGCAGAGCCGCGCCATCGTGCGCCCGTCGCCAGACCTCGCTTACCTGAGCTGCGCGTACGATCTCACGAACGGCCCGGTCCGCATCCGCATCGCGCCGTGGGATGACTACGTCTCCCTGTCGCTGTTCGCGGCCAATACCGACAACTTCTACACCATCAACGATCGCGTGATGGGAGACGCTCTCTATGAGGTCACGCTCATCCGGAAGGGCAAGCCGATCCCAGAGGGCGCCGTGAACGTGGTGGAATCGCCGTCGGTGAAGGGCATCGCACTGGAGCGGCGTCTCGCGCCGAGCGCCGAGCGGTTCGCGCTGGCGGACGAAGCACGCAAGCAGAGCGTCTGCGAAACTTGGTTGGCTAGCGAGCCGGCGCGCGATGGATGAGGCCGCGCCGGGCGAGGATGTCCTGCGCCTGCACCATGATCTCGGTTCCCGCCGCGCCACTGGCGCGGGCGCGTTTGCGCGCAGCGGCAAGCTCCACAAGCGCCTCCTCCCAGTCCTCGGGGAACGCCGCTTCCAGTGCCGCGCGCGCGAGCCGCGCAGCCGCGGGCGACGCGCCGCCGGTGGAGGCTGTCAGCAACAGGGCGCCGCGCTGCACGATGGCGGGCGTATGAAAGTCGCAGTACGGCAACACGTCTTCGACGTTCACGAGCGTCTTTTCCGCGCGTGCGTCGGCGGCGATTGCAGCGGACGTCGGATCATCAAGGCCGGCGACCCACACCACCTGCACCGCGCGCAGATCCTTCCGGGTCGGCAGACGCCGCTGGAGTCGGCCACGCGCCTCGCGAGAGAGTGTTTCGTCGGGCGCGTCGCAGAACACCACTGGGTCTGCGCCGAGGTCGCGCAGCTGCACGAGGCGCCGCATCAGTAATGGGCCGCGCCCGGCGATAGCGATGTCGGTCTGCGCGGGATCGAGGGTAATTGGAATCATCTGGGTCAGCTCGCGAGAGATTCAATGTCGGCGGCGGCGTTCGGCGCGGCCAGCGTTGCGGCGCGCGCAAACGCGTCGCCGATCAGCAGCAAAGCCGGGCCGTCGCCTGCGGATGCGGCCATGGACTCAAGTGTACCAAGCGCGCCGCCGACCGGCGCGATGCTGCCGGAGGACGCGCTTTCCACGAGCATTGCCGGGCGCGACGCGGGAACACCACGCGCCACAAGCGCGGCGGCGACGCGGGTGGCCTGCGTCTTGCCCATGTAGATCACCGCGACATCCGCAGCGGCGGCGGCGTCCGCCCAGCGGTCATCGGTGTCGAGACCGCGCGCGACGGCGGGAGTCACGAACACGACCGAACGCGCCGTCTTGCGATGCGTGAGCGAGGTCAGGATGTCGGCGGCGGCCGCAAACCCCGCGCTGATTCCGGGGACCACTTCCACCGCTACGCCGGCAGCGCGACACGCATCAATTTCCTCCTGTCCGCGCCCGAACAGCATGGGATCGCCCCCCTTCAGGCGGACGACGGTCGCGTGACGTTTCGCGGAGCGCACGAGCAGGCGGTTGATGAAGGCCTGATCGGTGGAGGGCCGGTGCGCACGCTTGCCGACGTTGAGCAGGCGGGCCTGTGGGGCGAGCGCCAGAGTTTCATCGCTGACGAGCGCGTCGTG
>JANNVF010000444.1:0-1870 GCA_031414315.1 Hyphomonadaceae bacterium
GAAACGCGGCCAGAAGGTGCGGCGATCAATCGCCGCCAGTGCGGGCAGGCCGTCGCCCGGCGCCGGAATGGCGGCGTCGAGCAAGGCGTCGCGCCAGCGCGCTTCGAACGCGGGGAGCCTCATCACATCCTCCATAGCGTGTCCGCGACCGAGATCCCATGCCGCGTGCACGGCTCGCACTAATCCGCCGAAACCACTACGAGGGGTGCCCATGACGACGGATCTCACCATGCTCACGTGGACCGCGCTGCTGACGACGGTGCTGCCGTTCTTGTACGTCACTGGTCTGTCTATCTCGCCCAACGGGTTCCAGTGGGGCCTCGGCAACCGCGCTACCCCGTTCGTCGGCGAGCCGGCCTGGGGTCTGCGCGCCCGCCGCGCCCACGCGAATCTGGTCGAAAATCTGCTGCCCTTTGCCGCCCTCGTGCTGATCGCGCATGTCGCCGGCAAGGCCAACGCCACCACCGCACTGGGTGCAGAAATCTTCTTCTGGTCGCGGATCGTATACACCGCCATCTACATAGCCGGGCTGGCGCCATGGCGAACGCTAGTGTTCGCGGTCGGCCAGACGGGCATGTTCATGATCCTGCTGCAGATTCTTGGGTAAGCAACCCCCGGCGAA
Source organism: Hyphomonadaceae bacterium (assembly GCA_031414315.1). Classification (GTDB taxonomy): domain Bacteria; phylum Pseudomonadota; class Alphaproteobacteria; order Caulobacterales; family Aquidulcibacteraceae; genus VFBF01. The sequence goes on from JANNVF010000444.1 coordinate 623, forward strand.
GCCGGGGGCATTATGAATGTGAGCCGCTCAAAGCGGCTTGAATTGGCGCCGCTCGCGAGCGGCTTTGTGAGCGCCCTGAAGGGCGCCGGCCTACCAGAGCGCTAGCTGGTCGCGTTTCTTGTCGTCCGCCTCCTGCCGCCGGATGTACTCGCGAATCACCACCTCATCCCGACCCACCGTCGACACGAAGTACCCCCGCGCCCAAAAATGCTGCCCCACAAAATTCCGCCGCCGCCCCCCAAACTCCCGGGCTATATGGATCGCGCTCTTCCCTTTGATGTACCCCACCACCTGCGCCACCGCGTACTTCGGCGGGATCATCACCAACATGTGCACATGGTCCGCCATCAGGTGCCCTTCCAGCACCCGCGACTCTCGCTGCTCCGCCAGTCGGCGCAACACCTCCCCCAACCGCTGGCGCAACTCCCCGTACAGTACCTTCCGGCGATACTTCGGAATGAAGATCACATGATACTTGCAGTCCCACTGACTGTGGTTTAACGATTCGTACTCGTCCATCGGAACTCCTTCTCGTGATGCTTTGAGCGGCTCACGGGAAGGATCTTCCGGCTTCATACGCCCGGGACTGTCAAACTCCGGGTGCCTCCCCGGCTAAAGCCGGGGGGACTCCTACGGGGGACTAGCGAACGGCGTAGCGGCGTCGCCCGCGGCTCCGGACCTTGCCCTTCTCGTCGCGGCCAGATCGGCGGCCTATTTCTTTGCCGCGCGCGGCTGGATGGGGGTGAGGACCGGCGCCCGATCCTCGACCGCCTGGGCCGCGTCCAGGAGAAGGTCCTCCCGGAAGCGAGCCCCGATGAGCTGCACGCCCTGGGGCAGGCCGTCGTCGCAACCGACGGGCACTGCACAGGAGGGCAGTCCGAGGATGTTGACCGGCACGACCATCCGCATCGCGGTGGCGATCTCTCGGACACGAGAGATGTCCTCGTCGATGACCCACGGGCGCTCACAACAGACCGGGGAGAGGACGACTGGGTGATCTTGCAGGAATTGCGTCCAAGCCGCGCCGAGCTGGTACACGGCAACCCAGACCGCAAGCTGCGCCGCTTGGTCGACAGGCTTGAAGAGTCCTTGCGCCAGGCAGGCCCGAACGAACGTGACCTCGTCGACTCCGGCGACCGGCTCCATGCCTGGCCACATCGCGCCGACGTCGGCCCACATCGCGTCGTACCAGGCCGCAGCGGCCGCGGCGATCTGCGGGGGCTCTGCGTCGACGACTTCGTAGCCAGC
>JANNVF010000445.1:0-2190 GCA_031414315.1 Hyphomonadaceae bacterium
CCGAACGACAGCGCCATGCGGTGCACGAGTGCTGGCCGCGCCAGCGCGGCAACGTCATCGAGCGCCGGCGCAAGGCGTCCGCGCAGCAACGCGCGTGCACGCACCGCAAGCATCAGGGCCTGACCGGCGCGCGGGCCGGGACCCCACGCGACGTGCTGGTTTACGCGCGGTTCGGCGGAGGCGCCGGGGCGCGCGGAGCGGACGAGATCAATGATCGCCGCCAATACCTTCTCGCCCACCGGCATGCGGCGCACGAGCGTCTGCAGCGCGATGAGGCCGGCGGCGTCGAGCACGGGCACGGGCTTCTGTTCGCTGAGGCCCGTTGTCTCGATCATGATCCGGCGTTCGGTTTCCTTGTCGGGGTACGGCACGTCGACTTGCAGCAGGAAGCGGTCGAGCTGCGCTTCGGGCAATGGGTAGGCGCCCTCGTGCTCGATCGGGTTCTGGGTGGCGAGCACGTGGAACGGTGCCGGCAGGGCGTAGGCCTGCCCGGCGACGGTGACCTGGTGCTCCTGCATCGCCTGCAGCAGCGCCGACTGGGTGCGGGGCGAGGCGCGGTTGATTTCGTCGGCCATCAGCAGGCGGGTGAAGATGGGTCCGGGGACGAACCGGAAGGCACGCTGGCCGGTGGCGGACTGGTCGAGGATTTCCGAGCCGATGATGTCGGCCGGCATCAGGTCCGGCGTGAACTGGACCCGGCCCCAGTCGAGGCCCAACGCCGTAGCGGTGGCGGCCACCAGCTTGGTCTTGGCGAGGCCCGGCGCGCCAACCAGCAGCACGTGGCCCCCGGCCAGCACCCCGGCCAGCACCAGCTCCACCACTCGCTCCTGGCCGAAGATGGTCTTGCCGATCTCGGCGCGGACCCGCTGGAGGGTCGCGCCGGCGCGCTCGGCTTCGGCGACAAGCTGTTCGGGGGTCTCGTTCATGCGATGGGCGCCTTGGAATTCAGGTAGGGAGGGCGTGTGCGTTGCTCAGGCAGGGGAACCTGCCTAACTGAAGGGCGGTTTTGAGGCCGACCCTGTAATGACCGTCTCCGATTTCATCGCCACACTCCAGCGCGAAGCGGCCGCAGGCGCTCCGCGTGGGATGCCGCCGGTGGAGCGCTGGAACCCGCCGTTCTGCGGCGACAGCTTCATCGAGATACTGGCTGATGGCACGTGGCGGCACGAGGGCGTGCGCATGACGCGCGAAAGCCTGGTGCGCCTGTTCGCCTCCATTCTCCGGAAAGACCCCGACGGGGTGACCTATCTGGTGACGCCGGTGGAAAAGGTGAGCGTGAAAGTGGCCGACGCGCCGTTCCTTGCCGTGCGCGCAGACCGGGAGGGGCAGGCGCGCGACCAGGTGATCGCGTTCACCACAAATATTGGTGATGTGGCCGCCGCCGGGCGGGACAACCCGATCCGCGTCGAGATGCACGGCGGGGAGCCACGACCCTACGTGCTGGTGCGCGGGCGGCTGGAGGCGCGGATCCTGCGCCCACCGTTCTACGAGCTGGTGGAGTGGGCGCGCGAGGAAGATACGCCGGAAGGGCCGCGCCTCGGCGTCTGGAGCCAGGGCGCGTTCTTTCCACTCGGGCCAGTAGGCGCGCATCTGCAATGACCATCGCCCAATGACCTTCGACGAGGATTTCGAGCAGCGTGCGCGTGCGCGGCTGAACCCGCTCGATGCGCTCGACGCCGATCCGGTGCGCGGCGACTTCGATCCGATGCCGCGTATGAACGCCGATGAGACCTACACGTCCGCCGCCGTGCTCGCGCCGATCGTGCGTCGCGCGACGGGGCTCACGGTGCTGCTGACGTTGCGCTCGTCGTCGATGCCGTCGCATGCGGGGCAGGTGTCATTTCCCGGCGGGCGCGTGCAGGCGGAGGACGCTGGTCCGGTGGCGACGGCGCTGCGCGAGACATTCGAAGAAACCGGCATCGATCCAGTGTTCATCACGCCGGTGGGCGGCTTCGGCATGTATCGCACCGGCACCAACTACATCATCACGCCGGTCGTGGGTTTCGTCGAGCCCGGCTTCACGCTCAACCCCGATCCGCGAGAGGTCGACGACGTGTTCGAAACGCCGCTCGCGTTCCTGATGGACGCCGCCAACCACGAATTGCATGCGCGCGATTTTCAGGGCGTGCGTCGCGAGTACTATGCGATGCCGTGGGAAGGCCGCTACATCTGGGGCGTGACCGCCGGGAT
>JANNVF010000446.1:0-36435 GCA_031414315.1 Hyphomonadaceae bacterium
TCGCCGCCCGCCGCTCGCCGCCGAGGACGTAGGCGAAGAACACCAACAGGAACGTGGACAACGCCGCGCCGAGCACGATCACGGCCCAGCCGAGCGGCGCGGCGTCGAGCCCCGCCAGCGCCGGGATCAGCGCCTGCAGCCGCTCGCCGAGGCTCGCACCGAAGGCCGCCAGCGCTTGCTTGATTGCGTCGTCCATCTCGGTCCCCACACGGCAGACGGCGAGGCTAACATTACGGAAAGGCAGAGCGAAATCGGGCGGGGTCGCCCGGTCCATCGCTCGGGTCCGCCGCCGGTCTCGGTCGGGCGAGCGAGGGCGCTTGCGAAGATGCGTCGCGCAAGTACGCACGCGTGATTATTTATCGGCGGACATAACTATACCCCCCCCCTTGCAGGGGGAGGAGTGGAGAGAGGGGCGATTTCGCCATCGAATTCGGTTGGGTCCAGACCCGAGTTATATTCACGCATCGCATCCGCATGGAGGGCAGTCGGCCACTGTTCAACGGCGCGGGGCGATGCGGTTGAGCGTGGAAAGCGCCGCAGAGTCGTACAACGGTATGACGAACGCGGCGGGTCCGGGGACTGGTGTGTGAACAGCACTGGCCCGCACGCCGTCGGCCCGTCACATCCGAGGCGCACCAATGCCCCGGCGTGACGACCCGGCGCACAACGATCGCGGGGACGCGGTGTTTTCGTGTCTTTCTTTCTGCAATTGCGCTTCCGATGCGGAGCGCCGCGTCCCCCGCCCTCCGTTTGGGCCATCACAGGGCTCCGACTTGACTTCGCCTATATAGTTTAATCTTGAACCATTATGGTTGACCATTGAACCAGTGGAGAGTGCGATGCCGACCCGCCGCCATGTCCTCGAACTCCTTGCCGCCGCCCCCGCGCTCGCCGCCTGTGCGCCGTCGAACCTGCCCGACCCCATCGCCGCCTGGCGCAGCCCCGGCGCCGGTGAGACCGATCCGCGCCGCCACGCGCTCGCCCACGCCGTCCTCGCGCCCAACCCGCACAATATGCAGCCTTGGCTCGTTGAACTGCATGACCACAACGAGATTGCGCTGTTCATCGACCCCGCGCGCCTGTTGCCCGTCACCGATCCGCCGAACCGGCAGATCACCATCGGCTGCGGCGCCTTCCTCGAGCTGCTCGACATCGCCGCGCGCGAGAACGGCCATCGCGCCGACATCGCGGTGTTCCCCGACGGCGAACCGCAGCCCGTGCTCGACGCCCGCCCGATCGCGCGCATCACGCTGACCAAGGACGCCACCGTCACGAAAGACCAGCTCTACAAGCAGATCACCGCGCGCCGCACCAACCGCGAACCCTATGATCCCGCGCGCATTCCCGCCGACGACGATCTCCGCGCCGTCAACCTGGCGGCCGCTGACGGCTCTAGCGCGGCGGTACTCGTTAACGGCTTCAACACTGACCCCGAGAGCGTGGCCAAGATGCGCGATCTCGTCTGGCGTGGCTGGGCGCGCGAGATGGCGACGCCGGCGGCGAACAAGGAAAGCGTCGACGTCATGCGCATCGGCGCCACCGAAATCGCGCGCCATCGCGATGGCCTCGTGCTGGAAGGCCCGGCGATCGAGGTCATGCACGCGGTCGGCCTGCTGAACCGCAAGACGCTGCTCGATCCGAACTCCGCAGCCAACAAGCAGGGCGCGGCGATGTGGAAGAAGCTTGCCGACACCGCGCCCGCGTTCATCTGGATCAGCGGCGCCGACAACACCCGCGCCACGCAGATCGCCGCCGGTCGCGCCTACGCGCGGATGAATCTGGCGGCGACCGCGCGCGGCCTCGCCATACATCCGTGGAGCATGGCGTTGCAGGAATATCCCGAGATGGCCGATCTCTACGCCGAGCAGCAGGCGATGCTGGGCGCGACGGCGCAGGCGCCCGCGCAGATGCTCGCGCGCATCGGCTACGCCAAGCCGGTGAAGCCCACGCCGCGTCGCGGTCTCGACGAGCACATCCGCGCATGAAGGCGCCGCCATCGCGTTATGTCGAAGGCGATCCGCTGATCTTCCGCGTGCTCACCGAGATCGGGATCATCGCGCAACTGTCGCGCACGACCATGGAGCGCTCCACGCCGGACGGCCTGTCCGGCGCCGGCTTCGGTGTGCTCAGCCATCTCGCGCGGCTCCCCGGCGACTGGAGTCCGGCGCGCCTTGCGCGCGCATTCCAGGTGACCAAGGGCGCGATGACCAACACACTGCAGCGGCTGGAGGCCGACGGCCTCGTGCGCGTCGCCGCCGATCCAGCGGATGGCCGCGCCAAGCATGTGACGCTGACGAAGAAGGGCCTGAAGGCGCGCGACGCCGTGGTCGGCACGCTTGCGCCATCGATGCAGTCGCTGGCTGGGGCGCTGCCTGCGACGCTGCTGGCGGAGCTTCTGCCAAGACTGGCGATCATGCGCGCGGTCATGGACACCGACCGCGATCCGCGCGGCTAGATCGCGCGACGCACCTTGAGCGTGGCGCCTTCGACGGACTCGACCACCACCGCGTCACCCGCTCCGATCGCATCGGCGCTCGCGCCGCGCCATTCGCTGTCACCCAGCTTCACGCGACCGACGCCGTGTTCGAAACCGCCGGCCGCCACGCCACGCGCGCCGACAAGCTGTTTGGCGCGATCATTCATGGTGTCGTCGCCGGCGGCGCCGAGCAGGCGGCCCTTCACGTAGGTGTGCCCGGTCAGCGTCGTGGCCAGCGTCGTGAGGGCAAAGATGGTGAGCTGCGCCGGCAACCCGATCGGCACGAACAACAGCACGAGCCCGGTAAGCCACGCCGCCACCGCCGGCCACAGCAGGTAGGTCGTGCCCGTCGACAGTTCAGCGATGAGCAACACGAGCCCGATCGCCAGCCAGTGTGGCGCCGACAGGTGGGTGACGAACGCGATCAGCCAGTCCATGCGCTTCTATATGGCGATGCGGGCGCGACCGGAAGCTCAGCCGTTGGTGGTCGGCGTGGAGGTCGTCGTTGAAGTGCTCGCGCGGGTCGCCGGGCCGATCGTCGCGCTCAGCGCCTTCACGCCTTCCAGCAGGCCGGCGAGCCCCGCGAAGTCGGCGGGAATGATCAGCGTGCGCTGTTGCGGGCTCGACGCGAGCTGCGCGAACGCCTCAATGTATTTCTGGCCGAGGAAGTAGTTGATCGCATTGACGTCGCCCTTGGCGATGGCTTCCGACACCGCGGCTGTGGCGTTGGCTTCGGCCATCGCCGACCGCTCGCGCGCTTCGGCGTCGCGGAAGGCGGAGTCGCGGCGGCCTTCGGCGCTCAGGATCGCGGCCTGCTTCTCGCCCTCGGCGCGCAGGATGGCGGCCTGCTTGTCGCCCTCGGCTTCGAGGATCTGGGCGCGGCGGACGCGCTCGGCCTTCATCTGGCGGGCCATGGCCTCGTTGAGTTCGGCCGGCGGCGTCAGATCCTTGATCTCGATGCGGGTGGCCTTCACGCCCCACGGCTCTGTGGCGGCGTCGAGCACGGTCAGCAGGCGCGCGTTGATGGCGTCGCGCTGGGAGAGGACCTCGTCGAGATCCATGGAGCCCACGACCGTGCGCAGGTTGGTCATCGAGAGGTTGAGAATGGCGAGGTTGAGATTTTCGACCTGATAGGCGGCGCGGGCCGGATCGATGACCTGGATGAACACCACCGCGTCGCAGGTGACGATGGCGTTGTCCTTGGTGATCACTTCCTGGCGCGGCACGTCCAGCACCGTCTCCATCATGGAGATCTTGCGCCCGACGCCATCGATGAACGGCACGAGGAAGGCGATGCCGGGACGCAGGGTCTTGGTGTAGCGGCCGAAGCGCTCCACCGTCCATTGCTTGCCCTGCGGCACGAACTTGATGGCGTTGAAGCCCACCATCACGGCGAGCACCGCGAACACGCCCAGCACTGTCTCACCCATGACCGACGTCCTCCGGGCTTCTGCCCCCATGCATGTCTTTGACTGCAAAGAGGAAAAGAAGCGCTAAGGCCGCATGCGGCGCAAGCGGTTTAGCCCGCGGTGGCGAGTTCGGCCCGCGACAGCAGCAGCGCCAGCGCCAGCTCCCGGGCCCGCCCGGCGGGCTTGCCCAGCAGGCCTTCCAGCGTCGCGCCGAAGAGCCCCGCCCCCAGCGCCATGGTGATGCAGACGAGCATGAAATCCTCCAGGATTTCGGCCGGGACGGGCACGCGCTGGGAGATCCGGGTTTCGACCACCTCGCGCACGGCCTCGCGGACCAGCGTCAGGCGGCGGGATTCTCCGGTCAGTTCGAGCCAGGCGGCGAGGCGCGCCGCGCCCTTGCCCTCGAACGCGTCGAACATGGCGGTCATTCCGATGCCCGCCATGGCGACGGGGTCACCGGTGGGAGTCGTGGTCTCCAGCACCTTTTCCACCAGCTGCCGAACCATCCGCTCCATCAACGCGGTCTGGACCCCGTCGATCGAGCCGAAATGATGGAGCACGGTGGCATTGACGACGCCCGCGCGCGTCGCCACGTCCACAAGCTTGAGGGACTGCGGGCCCTGCTCCACCAGCAGCGCCTCGGCCGCCGCCAGAATGTTTTCTTTGGCCGCCTCCGGAGAGCGGCGAAGACGGGGCGAAGGTTTTGCGGGGTCTTCTATCGACATTTTTGTCAGTCATTTATTGACATAATTGTCAGTAATGGGTACATCATGATCGTGCATCCGCAAAGGACACCGCGATGACCGCCACGTCGACCCCCGCCGACCTCACCATCACCCCGCGCGACATCCGCTTCGCCAAGGACGGCGGCGACGACCGTGCCTGGCTGGGCGGCGATCCGGTGGGCACGGCGGTGTTCAACGCGCTCTCGCTCACCTTCCCGGACGGGGAGCGCATGTTCATGGACGCGGTGCGCCACTATCGCCCGCAACTCAGCGGCAAGCTGCTCGCCGAGGCCAACGCCTTCATCACGCAGGAAGCCATCCATTCGCGCGAGCACGTCTCGCTCAACGCCGGCCTCGACCGCGCGCACTATCCGGTGGACGCCATCGAAGGCGAACTCCGCCAGCGTATCGCCACCAATCGCAAGCGCGGCCCGGTCGCGATGCTCGCGGTGACCATCGCGCTCGAGCACTTCACGGCGATGATGGCCGACGTCTTCCTTGAGAGCGACACGCTGTTTGACAAGGCCCCCGCCGACATCCGCCGCATGTGGCAGTGGCATGCGCTGGAGGAGACCGAGCACAAGGCGGTCGCGTACGACGTGTTCATGGAAGCGACGAAGGACTGGACGCCGCGCCAGCGCTACGCTGTCCGCACGCGCGTCATGGCGCTGATCACGGTGATGTTCTCCGCCAACATCACGCGGTTCGCGGCGCGCCTGCTGGCGGCGGACGGCATGAACATCTGGCAGGCGCGCGCGAAAGTGCTGTGGTTCCTGTTCGGAACACCGGGCCTCTTCCGCACGAGCTGGAAAGCGTATTGGGACTGGTATCGCCCGGGCTTTCACCCGTGGGATCACGACAACCGCGCGACGCTCGCGAAATGGAGCGAGATCTTCGCGAAAGAGCCGATCGCGGCGTGAGTGGAGCGCGGGCGTCCTCACCCACGCTCCAATCAAAATCGCCTAAAGCTGGCCGAGCAGGTAGTCCGCGCTCGACACCTTGAACTCGCCGCCGCTCTCCACGTTGAGCTGCGCGACGACCCCGTCCTTCACCAGCATGGAATAGCGCTTCGAGCGCGAGCCCATGCCGAAGCCGGTGGCGTCCATCTCCAGCCCCAGCGCCTGCGCGAACGCGCCGTTGCCGTCGGCCAACATCTGGATGTCGTCGCCGACGTTCTGGTCCTTGGCCCAGGCGCCCATGACGAACGCATCGTTCACCGACGTGCAGACGATCTTGTCGACGCCCTTGGCGGAGAACTCCTGCGCCTTGTCGCGGAAGCCCGGCAGGTGCTTGACCGAGCAGGTCGGCGTGAAGGCGCCGGGCACCGCGAACAGCGCCACGGTCTTGCCGGCGAACACGTCGGCGGTGGTGGTGGGCTTGGGACCGTCCTTGGTGGCGGCCATGAAGCTGGCTTCCGGGAGCTTGTCTCCGACCTTGATCATGCATCTCTCCTGTTGAACGGGCGCTTCTACACGGTGACGGCAGCGGCGCCAAAGGGGCGCTGAAGCACTTGCGGCCCGGCCCCGTCCCGGTAAGCATGGGCGCCATGGATGGTTCCCTCACCGGCCGCATTCTCATCGCCATGCCTGGCATCGGCGATCCGCGCTTCGAGCGCTCCGTGATCGTGATGTGCATGCACACGCCGGAAGCGGCGATGGGTCTCGTGGTCAACAAGATCAAGGAAGAGATCACGCTGGGCGACGTGCTGGAGCATCTGGGCGTGCAGGCGCCGGAGCTGATCGCCCAGCGTTCGGTGCTGGAGGGCGGCCCGGTGAAGCCCGATCGCGGCTACGTGCTGCACTCGCCCGACTTCGACGCAGGCGACGCTACCCAGATCGTGACGCCCGAACTGTCGCTCACCGCGACCCGCGACGTGCTGGAGGCGCTGGCCGACAATGGCGCGCCGCCGGCCCGATACGTGCTGGCGCTGGGCTACGCGGGCTGGAGTGCCGGGCAGCTGGAAAGCGAACTGCACAACAACGTCTGGCTCGTCGGCGATCTTGAGCGCACGACGATCTTCGACGACGCCCACGACAAGAAATGGACCCGCGCCATCCGCAGCATCGGCATAGATCCGAGCATGCTGACGGGAGAAAGCGGGCGGGCCTAGCTGCGCTACGGGATCGGCGTCAGGTCCGCCGGATCGGCGCCGGCGCGTTCGGGTTGAGCAGGCGCGCGAGATCGGTCCACGGGATCTTCACCTCGAACGCGCCCAGCACACGCGGGCCGATGGTGTCGGACGGGATGACGATCAGCAGCGCATCCTCGGTGATCACCCAGTTCTTCACCTTGAGCGCGGTGTCGGCGAGTTCGGCTTCCGGAATCTCGAACGCCCCGCCCCGGCTGGGTTCACGCATCTGTGCTACGAGATTGCGCCGCACGCGCCGCAGCAGATCGGCCCGCCATGTCGCCGTCGGCGCAGAGAACACGTCGGTTTCCTTCAACGGCTCGCCGGTGGCCATGACGACGGTGACGACCTTGTCGGAGTCGTTCGGGTGCGCGGCGCCTACCGACATGTCGGTGCCACGGAAACGCACGCTGACCAGTTCAGGGCCGGCGTAGGCGATATGGTACTGGAGGACTTCGTTCGTCTGCTCCTGCGCGCCGTACTGCGGGCGTTGCGTCATCAGTTCGTTGAAGCGGCGGATCTGCGGACTATCGCCTTCAATGCGCGGGAAACGGATTTCCTTGGTGACGGCAAACAGCCCCGACTCCGGCCCGCCCATCTCGGCGGTGACGGATTCCGGCAACGCCTGCGCCCGGTTGATCTCCACCGTCTGGAACACGAAACCTCCGGTCTTCTGCACCGCCTGCGTGGCGACCTGCGCACGCGCGGTGAGCGCATCCTTGACGCACTGCTCCTGCAGCGCAGTGAGCGGCACCTTGGTGTCGGCGATGCCACAGCCCACGCGGGTGGATTCCACCCATTGAGTCTGGCCCTGCGCGAGTTGCTGAGCGCCCTGCGTCGAGATCGCGCTCGCGGCCTCCACCAGATTGGCCTTCACCTGTCCGACCAGCGACGTCAGATCGGGATCGCCGCACAGCGCCTGGCCATAGGCGCCGGTGACCGAACCGCAGGGATCGGCGGCGGCCTCCACGATCGACTGCGCGGTCGGCGCGGCGTCAGCGTCCTTGCCGTCGTCCTTGGCGCCGCAGGCCGCAAGCGCCAGCATCATCGCGCACGCGAGGCCCGCGCCACGCGCGCCGGATCGTGTCAGAGGAACGCCGATCGTCATATCATCCTCGCAAAAGTCCTGCAGCGCAGGTCTAAGACCATACCCGAGGTCCCGATCAAAGCCATGTCCGTAGCTAATACGTCTGCCGCCAGCGTTCGATCCGACCCCGCGTTCGCTGCGCTGGGGCCGGAGTTTGCCGATAGTGTGGCGCCGGCCGCATTTCCGCAGACGATCTTGCGCTGGCGCAACGATCGTTGGGCCGCCCGCATCGGGCTCGGCGGCCTCGATGATGCGCCTTTCGCGGCGCATTTCGCGCGCTTCGAACCACTGCCCGGCAACATGCACACGCCGCTGGCGCTGCGGTATCATGGCCACCAGTTCGGCACATACAACCCCGACATCGGCGACGGGCGCGGTTTTCTCTTTGCACAACTCCGTGACAGCCAAGATCGCCTGCTCGATCTCGCCACCAAGGGCTCGGGACGCACGCCGTGGTCGCGCACCGGAGACGGGCGGCTGACCCTGAAGGGCGCGGTGCGCGAAATCCTTGCAGCCCAGATGCTGGAGGCCCAAGGCGTCTACACGTCCAAGCCCTTCGCGGTGTTCGAGACCGGTGAGGCGCTGCAGCGCAACGACGAGCCGTCCCCCACCCGCGCGGCGGTGCTGACCCGGCTCGGCCACAGTCACATCCGCATCGGCATGTTCCAGCGGCACGCGTACATGGACCGCCCCGATCTCCTGCGCGCGCTCGTGCAGCATTGCGCGGAGAATTATTATCCGGACCTGCTCGCGCTGGAGGGCGACACTCAGGTCGCCGGCTTGCTGCGTCACGCCATCGTCGCCAACGCCACGCTCTGCGCGAGCTGGATGGCGGCGGGCTTCGTGCATGGCGTGCTCAACACCGACAACATGAACATCACCGGCGAGAGCTTCGACTACGGTCCGTGGCGCTTCTTGCCGGTGAGCGATCCCAACTTCACCGCCGCCTACTTCGACGAACGCGGCCTCTATTCCTTCGGTCGCCAACCCACCGCCACCGGCTGGAACCTCGCGCAGCTCGCCACCGCGTTGTCGCCGATCTGCGCGGCGGCGCTGCTGGAAGACGCGCTCAAGCTGTTCGCGCCGACATATCAGGCAGCCCTGCGCGACCGCACGTTCGCGCGCCTCGGCCTCGCGCCCGGCGCCATGGCCGATGACATCGCGTTCCTCGCCGAGTTCTTCCGCTGGATGACCGACTCAGGCGCGAGCTGGCCGCAGACGTTTCACGACTGGGTCTGCGCAGATGCGCCGCGCGCCGATGCGGGCCCGCAAGCGGCGCTCTACGCCGACACGGATTTCGCGGCGACCCGCGCCGGGTTCGCCGCGCGCGCGCCGGTGCGGCCGGAGCGGCTGTCACACGCCGCCTTGCAGCGCGCGACACCAACAACGCTGCTTATCGACGACGTGGAGGGCCTCTGGGCGCCGATCGCCGCAGAGGATGACTGGTCGCTGCTTCATGCAAAGATCGCCGAGATCGATGCGCTGCGCGATGCGCTCGGCCTCACACCAGTGTGGGCGCGCGACCTTCCGTCCGGCTGAGGCGTCACGCGATTGTCATGTGGAGCCGCTAGCTCCGGCACGGGATACTTGAGGGATCATGGCCATGGCCGACAGCGCCGACGAGACGACCCCGCCGATGTGGGCGGTGATCGAGGATCGCCTGACGCGGCGCGGACTGCTCGGCGGCCTCGCTGCACTGCCGCTGCTGTCGCTCGCCGACGCCCACGCGCAACCCGCCGCGCGCACCCTGACCTTCACCTCCGTGGCTGCAACGCACGCCGACACCGTCACCGTGCCGCCCGGCTACCGGATGCAGCCGCTGATCGCGTGGGGCGACGCGCTCTACGACAACATGGCGCCGTTCGATCCCAAGACGCTCACAGTGGCGGAACAGGAAAAGCGCTTCGGCCAGAACAACGACATGCTCGCGCTGTTTCCCGCGCAGTACACATTCCCGCCCGCCGCAAACCAGACACGCTACCTGCTGTGCGCCAATCACGAGTACGTCGACCCGTCGCTGGTCTATCCGGGGCTGGCCTCCCCGCGCGACATCACGCCGGACATGGCCAACGCGGTCGTCGCCGCGCACGGCGTCAGCGTCGTGCAGATCGAGCGCGGCGGCGATGGCGCGTGGAAGGTGATCAGGGATGCAAGCCCCGGCGCCGGGCTCAACCGTCGCATCACGCCGCTGACGCCGGTGCTGTTCGACGGCCCCGCCGCCAACCACCGCTGGGTGACGGCCGCATCGACGGGCTGGAACCTGGTGGCGCCGTCCGGCGTCGTTGGCGCCGTGGCGTGTGGCACCATCGCCAACTGCGCCGGCGGGCAGACGCCGTGGGGCACGTATCTCACGGCGGAGGAAAACTTCGACGGCTATTTCGCGCTGTCGGCGCTCACGCCGGAGGTGGAGGCCGTGCACGGTGACGCCGCGTGGGTGTGGTCCAGCGGCAGTTTCGGCACGCCGCTGTTTGCGCCCGTGCGCTCGCGCGGCATGCCGGCGCGCTACGACGTGGCGAAGAACCCCTACGCCTCGGCGCTCTACGGCTGGATCGTCGAGATCGATCCGCATGATCCGACGTGGACGCCGAAGAAGCGCACAGCGCTGGGACGGCGCAAGGCGGAGTGCGCGACAACGGCGCTGACCAAGGATGGCCGCGTGGTCGTCTATTCCGGCGACGACCAGATCAACGAGTTCGTCTACAAGTTCGTGTCGCACGGAAAGTTCAATCCCGCCGACCGCAGCGCCAACCGCGATCTGCTGAGCGATGGCCAGCTCTACGCCGCGCGTTTCGACGCCAATGGGCGCGGCGAATGGCTGGCGCTGACGCCGCAGGCCGCCAACGCCGCCGTCGCCGGCTACAGCGCGCCGTTCACCGACGCTGGCGACGTCGCCATCCGCTGCCGCGAGGCCGCACGCTTGATGGGCGCAACGCCCATGGATCGCCCGGAAGACGTGGAGGCGCTGCTCGATGCAAACTGGGTCGGGCGCGGCACGGTGCTTGTCGTGTGCACCAACAACCGCAACGAACAGCCGGCGCGCCCAGGCAACCCCGCGCGCGAGCGCGCGCCCGGAGACGATCCTGTGCAGCAGAGCAACCTTGCCGGCCACATCCTGCGTCTTGAAGAGACCGGCCACGACTGCGGCGCCAGGCGTTTCCGCTGGGATGTATTCGCGCTTGCCGGCGATCCCGCCGCAACTTCACCAACGATCGAAACGCCCAACGCCGGCGCCGCGCACGTGTCAGTGAAGATCGATGGTCGCGCCATGATCTCCGGTGACCGTTTCGCGTGCCCCGACAACATCTGCTTTGACGCCAACTTCAACGTCTGGATCGCTACCGACGGCGCGCCGGCGGTGTTCGGCGACTGCAACGATGCGGTGGTGGTGACTTCGACGGGCGGCGCGGCGCCGCGACCGATGAAGCGTTTCCTCGTCGGTCCCGTCGGCTGCGAAATCTGCGGACCGACCATGGCGCCGGATCAGAAGTCGTTCTTCGTCGCGATCCAGCATCCGGGCGAATCCGACGCCGCCGGCAATCCCTATGCCGATGTTCGCTGGCGCACCGGCGCTGCGCCAGCGTCGAGTTTTCCCGATGGCGCCGGCGCGTGGCCGCGCTCCGCAGTGGTGGTGATCACGCGCGACGATGGCGGCGTGATCGGCGCCTGAGCGTTTGTGCGCTTGACGGAGACCGGCAAGCCCGCTCCTCTGCGGGGGCAGGTGGGCTGCGGGACATTTCAAAAACTGGCGACGCCGGAGGGAATCGAACCCCCGACCTTGTCCTTAGGACGGACCCGCTCTTCCTGCTGAGCTACGGCGCCACGCTGGCGTCGTTATGACCGATCGCGGCCGTGTCGTCGACAGGCCGCGTCGCTGGGAGGGGCAGATGAAGAAATGGATGGCGCTGGCCGCAGCGATGCTCGTCGTCGCGTGCGGGCCGAAGCTGGACGGTCTGGAAAAAGGCGAAGCGGCCAAGGCCACCGAGGTGCGCGACGGCGACACCTTCGAGATGGAGGGCGGCCTCGTGGTGCATCTCGCGGGCGTGGAGGCGCCGCGCGGCGACCAGCCCCGCGCCAAGGAGGCGCGCGCGGCGCTGGAGCGGCTGGTGGCGCACCGGTCAGTGCAGCTCGCGTACGGCGGCCAGAAACGCGCGCGCGATGCGGCGGTGGCGCAGGTGTTCGCACGCACCGAAGGCGGGCGCTGGGTGTGGGTGCAGCAGGCGATGCTGCTCTCGGGCGATGCACGCGTGCACACCCGCCGCGATAACATCGCCAGGCTCGACGAGATGCGCGCCGCCGAAACCGCCGCGCGGACGGCCAAACGAGGCGTGTGGAGCGATCCGTTCTACGCGATGCGCACGGCCGAAGACCTGGCGCGCAGCGACGATGAGATCAGCGCCGATCCCGCTTGCGTCACCGAACGCGCTGCTCTCGAGGCTGCGCGCGACGCCGCCAAGGCGGCGAAAAAAACCGACGCGGTCGCGACCGACGATGACGCGGCCAAGGAGGATCGTCCGCGCCGTCCGCGCCGGCAACGGGACTTCCAGATCGTGGAAGGCCAGATCACCAGCGTCGCCGACCGCGAGCGCGCGGTGTTCCTCAACTTCGGCGACGACATCACCCGCGACTTCGGCGTCATGGTGCCCAAGGACGCGCTGGAGAGCTGGCCCGGTGGGCTTGAGGCAATCACCGCACTCCAAGGCAAGACCGTGCGCGTGCGCGGCGAGGTCGGGCGCTGCGGCAAGCCGCTGATGCGCATCGACCACCCGCAACAACTGGAGCCGATCGGCACAGACTGAAAGCTCTTGCGACGCGACGGCGGCGGAGTCCCCGCGGTGGTTGCGGCGCGACGCCGGGTAATTTGCTTCGCGCGTCCCGGCTTCTGGGCTAGTTTCCCCGCGTTCTCCGGCGCTGTGCCAGACGGGGCGACGCATGACACGATTTACCGGATTCCCCTGCGCCATCGTGCTCGCGGCGCTTGTTACGCCCGCGCTGGCGCAAGTGACCACCATCCAGCGCGCGCCGCCGGTCATCGCGCAGGTGCAAGCCCCGGTTGCGGGCCTCGTGCCGGTGGCGGCCAACGCCGGCTGGGTGGCGACCGGGCGCACGGTGCGCAAGGACGGACAACTTCTGGTGGTCGCCGGCGACGGGCGCTGGTCGGTGGCCGGCAAAGCGGCGAGCGTCACCGCCGTCGCGCGCATCCCGACGACTGGCGCAGACGGTTTTCCCAACACGGCGGGTCAGGCCACGGTGTTGCCATCCGCCAATCGCGGCGCGCTGATCGGGCGGATCGGCGCCGGTGCGCCGTTCCTGATCGGCGCGCGCTATTCAGGCGTTGCGCCCGCCGATGGCGAACTCTTCCTCTCCGTCAACGACGGGGCCAACGAATTCCGCGACAATCAGGGCGCGCTGTCGGTCGTCATCCGCGCCACGCCGCCGCGTCCGCCAGCGCAGCAGCCGACCGGCAGCCAGACTCCGACAACACCGCCGCGCGCGCCGCCGAAGGACACCACGCCGCCGGAGACAAAACCGCCGCAGCGCGATCCCACGCCTCCGCCGCAGGACACGCAGCCGCAGACACCCATACCGCCCGCGCAGGATCCCACACGCGGCCCGGTCGATACGCCCGCCCCCACCGAGGAGCCGCTGCCCGCGCCGGAAGACGCGCCGCCGGAAGCAGCGCCACTTCCCGCCGCGCCCGTCACCCCCGTGGCCCCGCCGATCGAAACACCGCCGCCTGCGCGACCAGCGCTGCCGGAAGGCCTTGTCCCCGGCGCGATCGCCGTGGCGATCCTTGCTGGCCTGCTGTTGCTGTATCGGCTCATGCGTCCCCGGCGGAAACCACCGGCCAACGATACGCCGCGCAGGGACGGCGCACCGGCCCCGCAGATCGCCACACGTATTGTCAGTGACGGCATCGCCGATCAGTCGCTGACCATTTCCGTCAAGCGGGAGCACACGTCATGAGCTCTGCAGTGGAGACCCTCGCAACGTTCCTGCATTTCGACGATCCGGCGCGGGCGCGAAGCCGCAGCAAGTCACTGCAGGATGCGCGCGCGGCTACACAGACGCAGGCGCTCTCGGCCCCGCTGCGTGGGCCGGCCACGGACGCCGTCATCGCCACTGCGCGCACGCTGCTCAGGTCGCCGCTCGGCGACGTGATGGGCGCGGCGTGGGGCAAGCTCGACGCGCTGCTCAAGTTTCGCGACACCTCGGCGTATCCGCCCGACCAGATCAACGACTTCACGCTGCACGAACACGAGATCGCGCTTTCGCGGCATCCGTCCGTGGCGCTCGTCGTGAACGGCGTGCCGACCGGCGCGGAGTTCCAGTTCGAACTCAAGATCGGCCTCACCATCGAGAGCGCGCTGCTCAAGATCCGCAACGGGCGGATCATCGGCGCCGAGGTTGGCAAGCTTCACGGCGGCGGCGCGTTCCGCTGCGGCGAGGTGGTGCTGGCCGAGCGCAAGACGGACTCGTTCCGGCTGCCCGGCGCCCTCTCCTTCACGCCCGACATCCCGATCGGCTGATCGCTCAGACCAGTCCGGCCTGCACCGGATCGGTCACCGTGCGCAGCAGCGCGCGGCGTAACTTGCCCAACGCCTGGGTCTCGATCTGGCGGACGCGTTCCTTCGATACGCCGAGCTTCTCGCCCAGCGCGTCGAGCGTGACGCCGTCCTCGCTGAGCCGTCGTTCACGGATGATCATCAGTTCGCGCGGGTTCAGATACTCCATCGCCTCGGCGATCCAGCGCGTGCGGGTGGCGTCATCGCGCCGCTGCATCACTTCGATGTCGGGGGTGACATGATCGTCGGCGAGGGTGTCCTGCCAGTTGGTGTCGCCGGCCTCGCCCAGCGGCGCGTTGAGCGAGCGATCCGGCCCTGACAGCCGCGTCGCCATCGCCGCCACCTCGCGCTCGGCGACGCCGAGTTTCTTCGCCACCGCCAGGCGCGCTTCCCGGCTCATCGTCTCGTCGGTGTCGCCGATCTGCGCGCGCATGCGGCGCAGGTTGAAGAAGAGCGATTTCTGCGCCGACGTGGTGCCGGTGCGCACGATCGACCAGTTGCGCAGGATGTAGTCCTGCATCGCCGCGCGGATCCACCAGACCGCGTAGGTGGAGAACCGCAGGTTGCGATCCGGCTCGAACCGCGCCGCCGCCTGCATCAACCCGACATTGCCTTCCTGCACGAGATCGGCGTTCGGCAGGCCATAGTTGCGAAACTTCGCGGCCATCGCGACCACGAGACGGACATAGGCTTCGGTCAGCCGGTGCAGCGCCTTCTCGTCGCCCGCCTCGCGCCAGCGCCGCGCGAGCGCCTGCTCGGTTTCGGCGTCGAGCATTGGCGCGCGCATCGCGTCACGGGCAAAGCGCCGCGTGCCCTGCTGGAATTCCTCGATCTCGCTCAGCGCCATGGAGGACAATACGCGCGAGGCTGGCGTCGAGATCACGAGCCAGATGCGGCCCTGCGCGCCACCGCCGGGAACGCAGGGCCGGGAACGCATGCACGCCTCATCTCGTTCGTCCGGAAGCCCGGAGCCGCCCCTGAGGGCCAGCCGGTCGGGGATGGAGGCGCAAGTGAGATCACATCTGTTAAGCCGTGTCCGTTGAACCGCGCCGGGGAACGCACCGGGCGGAAAACTTCAGCGATGCGTTCTTCGCCATCGTCATCACGCTGCTGGTGCTGGACCTTCGCCTTCCGGACGCGGAGTCGTTCGAGACTGTGAATGGCCTCTGGCGCGACCTGCGCAGCCTGTGGCCGGTCGCCGCCGCCCACGTCATCAGCTTCGTGAACATCTACATCCTGTGGGTCTCCCACCACGAGCTCATGCGGCTGGCGGCCAAGACCGATACGGCGTTTCTCTACCTGAACGGCGCGCTCCTGTTCGGCATCGGCCTGATGCCTTTCTCTACCGGGATCCTCGCGGCGAACTGGCTGTCCGGCGACGCCAAGGTAGCAGCCGGCTTCTACACCGGGGCCCTGCTCTGGGTGGCGTTGTTCCTCAACCTTCTCTGGCGTCACCTCGCGCGCGACCCCGCGCGGCTTGACCCCGACGTGACCGCGCGTGACCGCGCCCGCATCAGCCGCACCTACGCTGTCACGCTGGCGCTTTACGCCGCCGCCTTCGCGCTCGCGTGGGTCGCGCCTGCGTGGGCGGTGGGCATGACCATCGGCCTGGCGGTGTTCTTCGCGGTCGCCGATCGTCTCAGCGGATTTGCCAGCGAGGACGTCGCGGTGGAGGACTAAAGCGCGCGCAACGAAAAAGGGGCCGGCTTGCGCCGACCCCTTCCGGATGTTCGAGGATCGCTGGTCTAGGCCGCGACCGCCTTCTTGCTCGCCAGGGACAGCGACATGCGCGCCATGGCGGTGTCGCGGTCGGTGTTTTCCACGGCCGCGAGTTCCCGGACCATGCGGTCGAGCGCCGATTCATAGAGCTGGCGCTCCGAGTACGATTGCTCCGGCTGGTCGCCGCCGCGGTGGAGGTCGCGCACGACTTCGGCGATGGAGATCAGATCGCCCGAGTTGATCTTCGCTTCGTATTCCTGGGCGCGGCGCGACCACATGGTGCGCTTGATGCGGGCCCGGCCCGACAGCGTCTTCAGCGCTTCATCGACCTGCTTGGACGACGCCAGCGGACGCATGCCGCACGAGCGCGCCTTCGCGGTGGGCACGCGCAGGGTCATCTTGTCCTGCTCGAACGAGATCACGAACACTTCCAGTTCAGTGCCGGCGACAGTCTGGCGCTCCAGACCCGTGACGCGGCCGACGCCGTGCGCGGGATAAACGATGTGATCACCGGCCTTGAAGGATTGCGGCGCTGCCGCGGTGTTCGTGGTCATGAGGTCGTGTTCTCCATACCCAGACGTGACAGACGGTCATTCAACGCAAAAGGCAGGGCCTGAGCGCCACCTGCCCCTTACGTTCTATTGCCTGCCTACAATTGTTTCTGCGGACCCGAGGCGGCACACAGCGCGCCGCGAGTAGCGACATAGGTATCACAGTTTCTTCATGTTTGGAAGGGCGACGGTCAGCCGCAGCGCGAGGCGTCACCCATGGCGCGCATCTTGCCGCTCACGTGTGGCTCAGGCGCAGGGCTCGCCTGCGGGAACGCGGCATGCCCGCGTCCCGATCACCGACAGCCCGCTCAGTGCCAAAGGCCGAGAATCAGCCCGATCAGCGTGAACTGCACGGTGTGGTAGCCGCCGTTGATCAGAAACAGTGGCAGCGGCTTGCGCTCGAACAGGTAGTTGGTCCCGAAGCTGGTCGCCACCCAGCAGAGCCCGGCGGAGAAGCCGTAGGCGGTCGCCATCACCGGCTCCATCTTGCCGAGGAACACCGCGAACATCGCCGCCGCGATCAGCGACAGCACGAACGCGCCGCCGAAGATGATGGCGGGGTTGCCAGCTGCGGACTGTTCAGGAGTAAGGCCGGAATACTTCATCCACGGCTTCTGGAAGAGCAGCGGCGAATACCAGAGCCCGCCGACCAGGAAACTCGACAGCGCCGCAGCGAGCACGGCTAACCAGTTTATGTCCATGTCTTCCCCCTTTTGTAGCAACGGCCCGGGACTTTTGTATCTGCCGTTTCAGGCGATACTTTTTGCGCGGTGCTCCAGCATCGCGAAGTGCTCGCGCAGCATGGCCACGCCGCGGTCGAAGTAGGCGACGTCGCGGTGCGTGCGGGCCTGCATGACGCCGCCCTCCATGGTGGTGAGCACGAATTCGGCGAGCGCCTGCTTGTCGGTTCCTGCCGGAATCCGCGCACCGGCCGCGTCAAGACAGCCGACGATGGCGCGGGTCCAGCCGGCGAAGTTCACCGCCAGGAGTTCGCGGACCTTCTCGTCCGGCTCATGGAGTTCAAGCGCCAGACTGCCGATCGGGCAGCCGTAGAGGCAGTCGGTCTCCAGGATCAGGCCGCGATAATGCTTCAGCAGCGCGAAAATCCGCTCCAGCGGATCGTCCACCCCCGCCCAGGCGGGGGCCAGGAGCTGCTCGTGGATGCCGTCCCGGTAGGCTTCCAGCACGGCGATCAGCACGTCCTGCTTGCCCGGAAACGCATGGTAGAGGCTGCCGCTGTTGAGCTGGGTGCGGCTCAGGATGTCGGCGATCGACGTCGAGTTGAAGCCCTTCGCCCAGAACAGGTCCATCGCCGCCATGATGATTTTCGTCCGCGCATCCATGAGTTGATTGATCATTCAACCAACGGCTTTGTCAAGCGGTATCGGATTTGGCGCCGGCGGAATTCAGCGCTGGCCGGGCTTGTCGGAGAAGTACTTCTCGAATTTCCCCGTCTCGTCGCGGAACGCGTCGGCGTCCGGGGGGGCGTCGCCCTTGTGGGCGATGTTCGGCCAGACCTTCGCGAAGTCGGTGTTGATCTTCAGCCACTTGCCGTCCGGGGTGTCCTCGGTGTCGGGCTTGATGGCGTCGACGGGGCATTCCGGCTCGCAGACGCCGCAGTCGATGCATTCGTCCGGGTGGATCACCAGGAAGTTTTCGCCCTCGTAGAAGCAGTCGACCGGGCACACGTCCACGCAGTCCATGAACTTACATTTCACGCAGGCGTCGGTGACGATGTAGGTCATCGTGGAGTGTCTTCCTCAGAGGCGGGGTGGACATGCTCAGGCCCGGGGTCCCCGTCAAGAAAGCCGTCCTTAAGCGTGTCGCCAAGGTCCTCATAGAGCGCGCGCGCTTCCGCCGCAGGGCCGCGACGGATACCCGGGCCCAGCACGCGCACTGTCCGCAACGTCTCCCCGAGCCGAAAGGACACCCCGTCGCCGGCCTCGACCGCCAGCGCCGGCTTGTCCACGGCGCGGCTCTGCCCGTTGCGCTCCACGAACACCCCGCCCTCGGCGATCACGGCCGCCGCCAGGCTGCGCGTCTTGAAGAACCGGGCGCGCCAGAGCCAGACGTCCAGCCGGCACCGCAGCCGCTCACCACTCATGAAGCCGTTCCTCCGCGCTTTTGCTCGACCAGGGCCGCGAGGCCCGAAAATGCCGTGTCCGGGACGTCGCCGGGTTTGCGGGTGTCGCGGCCCGGCGCCCCCTGCCGCCAGCGCGACGGCGCGCCGGTAGCAGGGTCCGCCAGCACCACCCGCCGATAGCCGAGCGCCGCCAGCACACCCTCCAGATCCTTCGGCCCGCAGCCGACCAGCGAGCAGAACGTGGGATCGAGCGGAAAGTCCCGCCCATCGCCCTTGCCGGCGCTGCAGGCCGACGCCAGCCGCTCCAGCGCATCGAAGCGCACGGCGCGTGGGCCGGCAGGCCGGTAGCCGGCGGCGGCGTAGCTGCCCCACGACCGACCCGGATCGATCGGCACGGACTGCGCACCCGACCCCGGCAGGAAAAGCCCCGCAGGCTCCGGCTCGGCGGCGGCGCGCAGGATCGCGTGCAGGCGGGCGGCTTTCAACTTGAGAAGGTTGGGAATGAACACACTGTGACGGCCGATGCGGACGCAGAGTTTGGCCAGCGCCTTGCGATCATCGGAGCCAAGCGGCGTCACCGCATCGGCCGCCGCGCGGCGATCGAGCGCGCCGCCGTTTTCGAGCAGCTGAAAGGCGAGGCCCCGGGCAGGACCAGGCAGCGTCGGACCGCGCGCCTTCAAGCTCGCATCAGCGCCGGAGGCGGGTTTGAAAGCGCGCGGTCCCGACTCCAGTGCGGCATGCAGCCGGACGAGCGGACCCAGATCAACGGCGATAACGTGTTTCAGCCACGCCTCGATCCGCGCCTTGCCCGCCGCCGCCATCTGCGGATCACCGACATCGCCGCCGATCAGCCGCACGACCGGTTGCAGCGTCAGCGCACCCGCATCGAGCCGCGCGACGGCGTCACCGTCGAAATGGACGCGTCCATCGGCATCGAGCCGGAACGCAGTGTCATTGGCTTCAGCGATCGCGCGCAGACGGCGCGTCACTTCCGGCCGCAACGCGCGGAACGCCGCGCCGCGCACCGCCTGCGCCTCGCGGCCGCCCGCGCGCGGATCGGGCTTGAACGTCAGGCCATCGAGGCGTCCGACGTAGTGGCCTTCCACCGTCACCTCGCCTTCCGGCGACACGCCGGCGAGCAGCACGTCGTTCTGCTTCAGGCTGCGCATCAGCACGCTGGTGCGGCGGTCGATGAAGCGCTGCGTCAGCACTTCGTGCAGCGCGTCGGAGAGGCGGTCCTCCACCTCGCGCGTGCGCACGCGCCAGCCTTCGCAGTCGTCGATCCAGTCCGGGCGATTGGCGGCGTAGGTCCAGGTGCGGATGTGCGCGAGGCGGGCCTGCAGCGCGTCGAGATCACCCGTGGTGCGATCGAGGTGCGTCATTTCGCGGGCGATCCAGTCCTGCGGGATGCGCTGCGTGGGGCCAAGCAGATGCGTGGCGAATTCACCGATCAGGCGGGCGTGTTCGTCAGGCGTGGCCTTGCGGAAATCCGGCGTCTGGCAGACGTCCCACAGCCGCGTGACATCGCTGCGCCGCGTGATCCGCTCCATGAGATCGGTATCCATGGCGATGCGCTTCAGCGTGGTTTCATCCACCGCGCCGCGCACGCGCAGGATGCCGGGCTGGTCGGGTGGCGTCTCCAGCGAGCGGATGAGCTTCGCCACCGAACCAAAATCCAGATCCGGCGAGCGCCATTCCACCGACACGTGCGGTTCGAACTCGTGGCTCTGCACCCGCAGGATAGTTTCCTCGTCGAACGGCGGGCAGTCGCCGGTCTCGCCGAACGTGCCGTCATCCTCGAATCGCCCCGCGCGGCCGGCGATCTGCGCCACTTCATCGGGCCGCAGCACGCGGTTGCGGCGGCCGTCGAACTTCGCGCGCGACGCGAACGCGACATGGTCCACGTCCATGTTCAGGCCCATGCCGATCGCGTCGGTGGCGACGAGGAAATCGACTTCGCCGGACTGGTACAAGCCGACCTGCGCGTTGCGCGTGCGCGGACTGAGCGCGCCCATCACCACCGCCGCGCCGCCGCGCTGGCGCCGGATCAGTTCCGCGATGGCGTAAACTTCCTCCGCGCTGAACGCGACGATGGCGGTGCGCTTGGGCAACTTGGTGAGCTTGCGCGGCCCGGCATACGTGAGGGTCGACAACCGTTCGCGCCGAACGATCTCGGCGTGCGGCAAGAGGCGCCGGATCAGCGGACGCATGGTGTCGGCGCCGAGCAGCATCGTCTCGGACTGGCCGCGCGCATGCAGGATGCGGTGCGTGAAGATGTGGCCGCGGTCAGGGTCTGTCGCCAGCTGGATTTCATCGACCGCGAGGAAGTCCACCGGCCGCTCCAGCGGCATCGCCTCCACGGTGCACACGAAGTAGCGCGCGCCCTCGGGGACGATCTTTTCCTCGCCGGTGACCAGCGCGGCGGCGCGCACGCCCTTCTGCCGGACGACCTTGTCGTAGACCTCCCGCGCCAGCAGCCGCAGCGGCAGGCCGATCATGCCGGAGCCGTGGGCCAGCATCCGCTCGATGGCGAGGTGGGTCTTGCCGGTGTTGGTGGGGCCCAGCACGGCGACGATGCGCCCCTCTGGCCGGTCTTCAGGCCGGGCTCTGGTCATGGCTGGCGCTTCCCTTGAAACCCTGAAATGGCGTGCGCCGCCGCCCGAGACAAGCCGCGCCCTGCCGAGCCGCCAACCCTCTAAAATTGTTGCCCCCGCGCATCACCCGGCGGGGATTTCCCCCGCGGCGCGCCCCCTGCGGGCGAAACACGTTTGCGCGGCCCGTCCCGCCGTTAACCATTTCCCCAATCGCGACGAGACCGCCCAGAAGCGGCGGTCGCCCTGGGAGGAAGACATGACCTTGAACAAGCTGCGCCGCGCCGCGCTGACCACTGTAAGCGCGCTCGCGCTGATCGCGACGGCGGTGACCGCCACCCCCGCCTTCGCCCAGGAGGCGAGCGACTCCGACGAGATCATCGTCACCGCCCGCAAGCGCGACGAGGCGCTGCTCGATGTGCCGTTCTCCGTCAACGCGCTCTCCGAAGCCCAGCTGCGCGATCGCGGCGCGGTGACGCTGGAGGATCTCTCCCGCAACGTCGCCGGCTTCTCGGTGCAGAACCTCGGCCCCGGCCAGAGCCAGGTCGCCATTCGCGGCATCTCCGCCGGCCAGATCGTCCGCGACCAGCCGGGCGTGAAAGAGCAGGTCGGCGTCTATCTCGATGAAAGCGTGATCTCGCTCTCGCTGTTTACCCCGGATCTCGACCTCTTCGATCTGAAGCGCGTGGAAGTGCTGCGCGGGCCGCAGGGCACGCTGTACGGCTCGGGCTCGCTCGCCGGCACCGTGCGCTACATCACCAACCAGCCCTCCACCGAAGCCTTCGAAGGCGCCGTGGAGATGACCGTCAACGCCGTGGAAGACGGCGAGTTCGGCGGCGATCTGAAGGGCATGGTCAACATCCCGCTCGGCACGAAAGCGGCGCTGCGCATTGTCGGGTATGGCTCGGGCTTCCCCGGCTTCATCGACGCGCGCCAGCCCGGCGGCGGGATCAACGAGGATGTGAACGGGGGCTCGCGCACTGGCGTGCGTGCAGCGCTGATGCTGCAGCCGACGCCGGCGCTCACCATCACGCCGCGCGTACTCTACCAGGATATCAACGTCGACGGGTTCAACCGCGTTGATCGCTTCAACATTCTCGGCAACCAGTTCACGACCACAAGACCGGCCGTCACGCTGGGCGACCTGCAGCAGTTCACGCAGCTGGAGGAAAAGTTCGAAGACGAGTTCCTGCTCGCCGATCTCAACATCCAGTACGATTTCGGCGCCGTGTCGCTCACCTCGGTGACCACCTACACCGACCGCGACGTGCTGGTGTACCGCGACGCCACGCAGCTCACCGGCTCGATCACCGGCCAGCCCGGCGTGTTCGATCCTGCAGGCCTGCCGGAAGCGGTCTACACGCTCAACGCGCCGCTGGCCGACACCACCGCGCTCAAGACGCTGACGCAGGAACTGCGGCTCGGCTCCAACGGTGACAACCGCCTCGACTGGACGGTAGGCGTCTTCTACAGCGACGTGGACCGCGACTACGCGCAGGATCTGTCGGTGATCGGCTTCACCGCGCTGACCGGCATCCCCACCGCGGGCGTGCGCGCGCCGACCGACCACCTCTACTTCTCCACCGTGCCGTACACGCTGAAGCAGTACGCGATCTTCGGCGAAGCCACGCTGGCGCTCACCGACAAGCTCGATGCGACGGTGGGTGTGCGTTATTCCAGCTACGAGGAAGAGCGCAAGCTCACGTTCGACGGCGTGTTCGCGGTGCAGACCATCGACGTGCCCGGCAGCGTGGAAGACGATGACGTCGCCCCGCGTGTTATCCTCTCCTATCACGTCACCGACGATCTGACCTTCAACGCGCAGGCCGCGAAGGGCTTCCGTCTGGGCGGCATCAACGATCCGCTGAACGCACCGCTCTGCGGCGCCGCCGATCTCGCCACCTTCGGCGCGATCCGCACCGACACGTTCGCGAACGAAACCGCCTGGAACTACGAGGGCGGCATGAAGGCGCGCCTGGCGGGCGGGCGCGGCAGCTTCACGTTCGCGGGGTTCTACTCCGACATCGAGAACCTGCAGGCCACCATCGACGCCGGCAACTGTTCCTCGCGCGTCATCGCCAGCGTGCCGTCGGCGCGCTCGATCGGCGCGGAAGCGGAATACACGATGCAGCTGAACGACAACTTCGATCTGGCGTTGTCGGCGTCGTACAACCAGAGCGAACTGACTTCGAGTGTGACGGACGCCGGCGGCGTGCCGATCCAGGGCCTGCGCGACGGCAACCGTCTGCCAACGGTGCCTGAGTTCCAGGCCGCCGCGAGCCTCGGCTACGAAGCCCCGGTCAACGACCGGATGCGTGGCTTCGGCAACGTCACCTACCAGTACGTCGGCGAACGGTTCACGCAGATCTCCGATCAGGAAGGCAATCCCCGCACCGTCACGCTGATCCCGATCGGTGCGCCGAGCGTGGGCACGCTCACCTTCCCGCTCGGCCTGCCGAGCTATCAGGTGGTCAACCTGCGCGCCGGCATCCGCGGCGACAGCTGGGAGCTCGCCGGCTTCGTCAACAACGTCACCGACGAACGCGCCGAACTGGCCATCGACCGCGAACGCGGCCTGCGCGCGCGCTACGGCTTCCTGACCAACCAGCCGCGCACGGTGGGCGTCACGCTGCGCAAGACATTCTGAGCGTTTGCGTCACTGAACAGGAGGGCGGGCCGTCGAGTGCCCGCCCTTTTTTGTTGGGAGACACGTCGACCCTTCACTTCTCCACCCGGCGTTGGGATGCTGGAAACCGCGTTTGGAACATGTTATTGAAACGGTAATTCTCAATCGGCCAAAGCGCTTGAACGCGGAGCGGCGAGTGAGGTTTTAGCTGTGCCGAGCGCCAAACAGATACCCGTTCGCGTTGAGGTCAAGAGCTCCGCGCTTCAAACGACCGCTCTCCTGTTGTCCACAACAACGGCTGCACTGGCGCTTCCGTCCGCAATTGCGTCCGCGTTGCCGAACCTCATTCAGTACGGGACCATCCTTGCGTTCATAGTCGCGAACTACAGACGACTGGTCGCTTTTGTCTTTGACGCTTTGCCCCTCCATCTTGACCAACTGAGCCGCGACGTCATCGTCGTCTCGGCGCTCACGTTTGTGGCTCTCAACATCGAAAGCTGGAACAAGAACGGGAAATCGTTCTTGCTGGTGCTGAACGATGTCCTCTGGTCACCTGTTCGATCTTCGAGAGAGTATGTCGGCGTATTTTCGATTGCGGGGTTCCTGCCAAATCTGATGTACAGCGTGCTGAGCGCCCCCATTCTCTTGTTGACTGCTATTGCAGCCGCAGCGGGAGGATCAGTCAGTGGAATAGCTGGTGTAGACGCGCTCTCGTTGGCTGCGCTCGCCGTGCTTTTCTTTTTGGTGGTTCAACCTCTAATCGGTTGGCACAGCCTTTCTGACGTCAATTGGGGCGTTGCGCTGTTGTGTCTTGCGCTCTGCATTTACGCCGCCATCGGGGCACGCTGGATCAATCGCGAATCTCTCGATGAGGAACAGGGCATCAGCAAGGGGGCGCTTGGCGAAGGCGATGGTACGAAGGAGGGTAATCCCTGGCTGCGTGCAATCGTCGAGATCGTGTTCCTTCCGGTGCGATTGGTCTTCGTGGCTCCAATCTTCATTGCTGTGGCAATTGCAAATTCGCTACGCACGATCATGTTGACTGCAGGAGCGCTGACGCTTTTGTTGGTCATCAACGAGGGCTTGTCACGACTGGCGACGGCGTATCAGCACCAATGAAATTGGTCATAGGGCGCGAGCAGACAGGCTATCGAAGCCTCTAGCCGCGCCGGTGGCGCATGCCTGCGCAAGAGCTTCTGAGCTTCTGAGCTTTTGCGCCACTGAACGGAAAAGGCGGGCCAGTGATGGTCCGCCTTTTCCCTTTCGACGAGACTTCGCGTCGCCCGTTGCCGCCGCCTCCGCGCCGGAGGTGAGAAAGCGTCTCTTCTGCACCAGTCCATTGACCTGCCCGATCTCCGCCAAGGCGGAATGTGTCATAAGTATCTGAACCACCATAAATTTATGGAAAGCGCACCGGAAGGTCCATTATGTCGCTTCCGCCACACTTGCGTGACATATTGACCACATCCACTTCAAATCTGAAAGGCGCTCGGGAGCGGGCGGGATGCGCAAATGCATGAGCTGGGCGAGCGATTGCCCCGTCGGAGTTGATCAACCTGCATATCGGCAAGCGGCTCCGCCGGCGACGCCGTCTTCTGGGCCTCACCCAGCAACAGGTGCGGAGTCAGTCGGCCTGCGCTTCCAGCAGATTCAAAAGTACGAGTGCGGCGCCAATGGCGTGGCGGCGAGTCGCCTTCACGAATTCTCCGTCGCCCTGAACGTGCCGGTCAGCTATTTCTTCAAAGGACTGCAGCAGCATCCCGCACCACAAGGCGCGATCAACAACGATGGCAACCTGCTCGCATTCGACGTGCTGAGCCAGAAGGAAACGCTCGACCTGATCCGGGTCTACTACAAGCTTGGCGCGCGCGCAGCTGCTTGCTGGAACTCGCCAGAGCACTTCAGGATGACTCGACCAGCACGGCGCCGAAGGCCCGTTCGACAGCGGATTGAAACGGAAATGGCGGGCCAGCGACGGCCCGCCATTTGATGTGTGCCGTACGTGCGTCTACGCGCCTATTCCTGCACCAGCAACGTCTCGCTGTGCGCGTGACATTCCCAGCCGTCCTTGCCGCGCAGCCACGTCGAGCTATCGGCGGCGCGCAGGTCCTGTGACTTGCCCTTCATCTGGACCTTCTGTTTGACGGTGTAGGCGATGATCGCCACGTCGGCGGTGGGAATGGACACTTCGACGTCATCGAAAGCGTAGGACTCCAGCGTCCAGTCGCCCTCTTCCGTCATCTTGCCCATCTTGCTCTTGGCGATGCTCATCACGCCGCGCGCGCCGGTGACGAGCGATGTCCTGCCGGAGAGCTGCGCTGCGCGGTCCCCGTCCTTTTTCTTCATGGCGTCCCAGTAGGATTTTTCCAACGCAATGATGTCGTCCTTGGTGGGTTTCGCGGAATTTGGCATGGGGAGCTCCTTTGTGTGCTCCCAACCTACTCGGGGTGATCGCGAGGGTTCCGCATACAAACTGTCCATGCGGCGCTCGCATTTGTATGTCGCGATGTGCATGCGCTGCGAAATTTGTACGTCGCGCCGCCACCCTCTCCTGCGCCTGAGCGGGAGAGGGACAGACGGCGCGGTGGCGCAGGACGAGTGTCGTCGTGGGGCAAGGATGAGAAATAGGAGGAGTGGCGCCCCGCCAATCCACACCGGTTTCCGTACCGCCGGCTTCAGCCGGTATTTTTTTCGTTGACGTAATCCTTGGCGCGCACCGGGCCGGCTGAAGCCGGTCGTGCGGGCGTCAGGATTTTCGCACCGTCCAATCCGGCAGACTTCAACCCGGCGCATACTTCGCGCATGCAAAACCTCAGACGCCTCGATCCAGAACCGTTGCACGCCCGCACCCACGCCCTCCGGGCCTGGGTGCTGACCGCTGCGGCGTTTCTGGCGCAGGCGTTTGAGGACACGCTCAGCCGCGCCAAATTCAGCAGGCACTGGCGGATCTTCGTGCGCGCCGCGCTGCGCCGCGTCGCGGGCGATCTCAAGATGCTGATCGTGGCGCTCGCGCTGGCGCACCTGGACGAGCCTGTCCCGCGCCCGCGCACCACGCGCCCACGCTCGCGGCGGCGCGGGTTCCGCCACGCCCGAAACACCGGCAGCGTCGTGCGGCGCGCCAAGCGGCGCGTGCGCTTGGCGGGCGGGTCGATCTGCGCCCGCATCGCACGGATGTGCGCCATTCTCGCCGATCTCAAGCGCTGGATCGCACGCATGATCGTGCATCTGGAGCGCCGCTCCCCCACCGCGCGGCTGGTGGCGGTCGCGCCGCCGGCGCAGATCTTCGCTGGCCGCGCCCGGCCTGCGCGCATCTGTGCCGATACGTCCTAGCCTGCGCGCTTTGCCAGACCCCGCTCGGCCCTCACCGCGAAGCGACACGCTTCCGCGGGCGCCTCGGCGCGCCTGTGGATAATGACATTACCAAAAAGATCGAATCGAGAACGAATCGCCAGCTAATCACTGTGAGTGATTCGTTCGATACTTGTTCACCGCTACAGATAGTGCCCGATTCTCGACCACGCCACAACCTGGACTCTAGGTGGCCGTGAAGCTGCGCGCTTCCAGCACCGCGACGCCGATCTGTTCGATGTCCGTAGGCATCTCGATGCGAAGGGGCGCATGGAGTCCGTTGCCGGTGGGCGCGAACAGGAAGGTGAGCGTGGCGGGGACCTGCGGGTCGGGGAAGCCGGCGATCGGCCGGAACTGGACGCTGCAACGCACCGCCTGCCCGCGATAGGCCGACGTGTTGACCGGGACCCGGCCGTTGGGCGTCAGCACAAAGTCGAACCGCGACCGGCCGTCCATCAGGACATGGATGGTGCGGTTGCAGGGATCTCCCGAGGCGCCGATCATGCTGGCGATGGCCGAGACCTGATCGATGGCGCCGGCCTTCTGGGCGTCGGTAGCGGGCGGGTTGCCCATGCCCATCACCGGATTGGCGGTGGTGACCGGCTGGGCCCCGGAGAAATCGACCGTGACGACGCGGTTCCGCTTGCCGCCCTGGTGGCGATAGCTCTCGGGGTCGAGGCCGGCGGCGGTCACCCGGCCCTTGGCGGCGTAGCTGTAGTTCTGGGCGTCTCCGACCAGCGCCCCGACCATGCCGGTCATGCGGCGGCGGGCCGTGGCCTCGTAGGTCCCGCCGTCGAACTTCACCCCATAGAGGAATTCCCCGGCCTGCAGGCCCCGGCCGCTGATCGTATAGACCGCGTTGAAGCTCCGCGACGCGGGGGGCTGGGCGTCGGCGGCGGCTCCGGTCAGGGCTGCCAGGGCCGCCGCCGCGAGAATGCGCTTCATGGGTGGTGCTCCTCAAAGTCCAGTCAGAACGATAACCGGGCCTGCATGGTTGCAGCATGAACGGATCGCGGCGCGAATGTGGCTGGATATGGCGCGCCGGGCCGCCCCGGGCAATCGGCGCGCTTGACCGGGGCGGCCGCATCGCCTATCCGTCCGCCCTTCGTTTTTCGCCCTCATTCTGGACGCAAACCCATGTCCCGCCGCTGCGAACTGACCGGCACCGATCGCCAGATCGGCCACCGGGTCAGCCACTCCAACATCAAGACCAAGCGCGAGTTCGGTCCGAACCTCGTGAGCGTGACCCTGCGCTCGGAAGCGCTCGGCCGCGCGTTCAAGTTCAAGATCACGGCCGCAACGCTGCGCACCGTCGACCACCGCGGCGGCTTCGACGCCTTCCTGATCAAGCAGGGCGAAGACGGCATGTGCGCGAAGGCCGTAAAGGTCCGCCGCGAACTGAAGAAGAAGCTCGCCGCAGCGGCTTAGTTTCTCGATCCGCTATTTCGCGGCTTCAACCAGATCGAACGCGTACAGCAGCGTCCTCTGGCTGCCGCTGAAGTTGTTGTCCGAGACGATGTAGATCCGCACCGGGCCGTCGCTGGCGTGCGTGATCGCGAGGCCCTCGAAATTGTCGAGGCCAACAGGCGGATTGAGATCGGCGATGGTCTCGCCTTCCCAGCGCGCGGGACTTGCGGTGAGGCCCGCCTGCTCAACGCGGCGAATGAAAATGCGCGGCCCGATCAGCGGGGCGAAGAACCGTTCCATCGCGACGAAATCGCCGTCGGGCAGGCGGTCGAGCGCGACGAGGCCGTAGCCGTCTTGCGTCTGCGTGCGCCCAACCGGCGTCGGCAGAACATCCGACGCCAGCGGGGCAATCCAGAACGGCGCGCCGTTCTTGCGAAAGCCCTCAGCGCCGATGAGAAGATTGTCGCCGAACGCCGCCATCGCTTCGAGGCTGTCGTTGGCGTCGAGGTCGTCCGTGCCGGCGAGCCCGAGTTCCTTCTCGGCCGGCGCCATCGGCCCGTTCTTCTCCAGATCGTACAGCCGCACCGTGTGGGTGCGTTCGAAGCTCACAGCGAACCGCCCGTCCGGCAAGCGCGTGATATCTTCGGCGTCGGCGTGCTCCTTGTCCGGGAGCGGCCGCCCGTTTTCACCGCGCATCGCCGCGATACGGCCGTCCGCAAGACCCACAAGCGTGTCAGCGTCGTCGAGCACGAGCCGCGCGGCAAACCAGTCGCCCTGATCAGACACCGCAAGCACGCGGCCATCCTCGGCTACGTAGATGTCCGAAAGGCCGCCGAAGCGCGCTTCGTCCGATGCGATTTCGATGCCGCCGCGATAGCGGAGCTGACCCACTGTTCCCATATCCGGCGCGGATGGCGCGAGCGGCACGGCGCGCACCGACAGGCGGATCGCCAGCCAATCGGCGGCGTCGGGGCCAAATCCGCTGCCCGCCTGCGCGCTGATCGCCGGCGTCGTGAGCGGCGGCGCGGCGGCGCGATCGGCGTGCACGCATGCTGCGAGCGCCAGCAGCGCGACAAAAGCTCTTTTCAAATTCGTCGTCCCCCGGAACTTCTTTGGCCGCGGCGCGGCGCATCCGTGTTCGGCGCAACAGAGTCGTCGAACAGTTCCGCCAGCTTGTCGGTCATCGCGCCGCCGAGCTGTTCGGCGTCGACGATCGTCACCGCGCGGCGATACCAGCGCGTCACGTCGTGGCCAATGCCGATGGCGATGAGTTCCACCGGCGAGCGTGTCTCGATCCACTGGATCACCGCGCGCAGATGCTTTTCCAGATAGTTGCCGGGGTTCGCCGACAACGTGGAATCGTCCACCGGCGCGCCGTCCGAAATCACCATCAGGATGCGGCGCTGTTCGGGCCGTCCCAACAGGCGCTCGTGCGCCCACATCAGCGCCTCGCCGTCGATGTTCTCTTTCAGCAGCCCCTCGCGCATCATCAGCCCGAGGTTGCGGCGTGCGCGCCGCCACGGGGCGTCGGCGCTCTTGTAGATGACGTGGCGCAGGTCATTCAGACGGCCCGGATGCATCGGTCGGCCGGCCTTCAGCCAGTCCTCCTTCGCCATGCCACCTTTCCACGCGCGCGTTGTGAAGCCGAGAATTTCCACCTTCACCCCGCACCGCTCCAGCGTGCGTGCGAGAATGTCGGCGCAGAGTGCGGCCACCATGATTGGGCGTCCGCGCATGGAGCCCGAATTGTCGAGCAACAGCGTGACCACCGTATCCTTGAAGTCGGTGTCCTCTTCCTGCTTGAACGAGAGCGGCGCAGTGGGATCGACGACCACGCGGGTGAGCCGCGCGGTATCGAGCACCCCCTCTTCGAGATCGAACGTCCACGAGCGGTTCTGCTTGGCCAGCAGCCGCCGCTGTAGACGATTGGCGAGGCGACCGACGACGCTCTGCAACGGCTTCAACTGCTGATCGAGATAGGTGCGCAGCCGCGCGAGTTCGTCGGCGTCGCAGAGATCTTCCGCCGGGATCACTTCGTCGTGCGCGTGCGTGAAGGTCTTGTAGTTGAGGTTCGGGTCGTTGCTGTCGTCGCGCGCGCGCGGGCGCATCGGGCGCTCGCCGTCTTCCGGCGCCTCGGATTCCTCCTCGTTGTCTGCGTCGGTCTCCATCTGGACCTGCTGGCTGTCATCGGAAATGTCCTCGTCGCTCTGGCCCGCCTCCATTTCCATTGTCGCGGGATCGGGCGCCTGATCCTGTGCGCCTTCGTCCTGCGATGGCGACGGCGGTTGCTGTTGATCGGCGCCGTCCTCCGGTTCTTCGCTCGGCTCGCCGCCGATCTCGTCGCCGAGTTCAAGCTCCTTGATGAGATCGCGCGCCACGAGCGCGAACAGACGCTGGTCCTCGATCACGTTGGTGAGCCGGTCGAGCGCCCCGCTCGCCTTCTCGATCTCCGCGCGCCAGCTGTCGACGACACCGCGCGCCACCTCCGGCGGCCTCAGCCCCGTCAGTCGTTCGCGCACCATCATGGCGAGCGCATCGGCCAACGGCGCAGACGTGCGATCCTCCATCCGCGCGAAGCCACGCTTCTCGCATTTTTCGACGAGTGCTGCGGTGAGGTTGGCCGCGACGCCGGCCATGGCGTTGGAGCCAAGCGCCTGGACGCGCATGTCCTCCACCGCGTCGAACAGCGCGCGGGCGCGATCGCCGGTCGGGCGCAGCGCGGCGTGCCGTTTGGCGTCATGGTGGGCGAGTTTCAGCGCCAGACCATCGGCGTGCCCGCGCAGGCGTTCGGCCTCGGGATCGGACATCACGCGCGGCGGATGCGGCAGCACGATCCGGTCGCCGGTCAGGCGCGGGCCTTCGGCGCCAAAGGTGACCTCCAGTTCCTCGGTCCCGGCCAGCGCGCGGGTCGACTGCGCGAGCGCGCGCTTGAAGAGTTCGGTCGGGGTATCCTTCACGGCCATGCAGCGAGAGATAGCTCAGGCGCCGGCGTCAGGAAACAGGCCTCGGCCGCTCGCCTCCGGTGAGCTGTGGAATTGCCGCATGGGGCGCATCGTGCAATCTTTCGCGCCTTCGCCGGCAGAGGACTTCATGCGTACGGACGGGTTTTACGTAGCGACACTCGCCCTCGCGGTCGCCCTGTCGACGGCGGCCGTGACCACGGCGACTCGTGCGCAGTCCGAACCCCTGACCGGCATGTCGCTTCCGGCGCCGCCGTTCCAGTACGTCGACGAGTGCGGCGCGCGGTTCGTGGAACTCGCCCCGCAGGCCGAGCCGCACACCATCACCTGGCGCGAGTTCGGCGAGCCGGTGGCCACCTACGTCGGTGTCACCGCCTATGCCCACGGCCGCGACGGTGATCCGCGCCGCGAGAACCCACAGGGTCTCTATCAGTGCACGGAGCTTGTGCATCGCTATTTGCGCCAGACCTACGCGATCCCCACACGCATCGGGCTTGGCCTCGGGCATGGCGTCGATCTGGCGCACGGGGTGGCGGAGCGGTTCGGCGGTGAGACGTGGACGGGCGGCATCACGGGCGAAACGCCGGTGACGCTGCGCTACTTCGCCAGCGGCGGGGACGCCTGCCGGCCGATGGTGGGCTCTGTCGTATCGATCGCGATGCCCTATGACGACGGAACGCCCTCACCCGGGCACGTGGCGATTATTCGCGCGCTGGAGCCTGACAGCGGCGTGCTCATCGCCACGCTGTTCGAGCAGCACGGCGGTTCGTCGCTGGCGCCCGGCGATGAAGTGAGCGCCGGGCAGATCCGGTTCGAGCGCGTGGACGGCGCGTGGGTAGGCGCGTTCCTGTCGCAGAGCGGGCGCACGTTCCCGGTCGTCGGCTGGACCAGCGTCGTCGCGCCCTAGACGCTATTCGCCGGTGAAGTTGGGTTTGCGCTTCTGCGCGAACGCCATGACGCCTTCGGCGAAATCGCTCGTGTTGCCGAGTTCGTGTTGCACGCGGCGCTCCAGATCGAGTTGGGACACCAGGTCGTTGTCCATCGCCACCGCCAGCACTTCGCGGGTGCGCACGAGGCCCTTCGTCGGACCGTTGGCAAGGCGCGTGGCGATCTCGTGCGCCTTGGGCATGAGTTCGGCGTCCTCGACCGCCGACCAGATCAGGCCCCACTTCTCCGCGTCCTCCGCACTCAGCCGATCGCCAAGCAGTGCAAGCCCCTTCGCGCGCGCCGCGCCGACGAGACGCGGCAGATGCCACGAGCACCCCATGTCCGGCACAAGGCCGAGCTGCGGCGCAAACACCTGGATGAACTTCGCGGACTTCGCCGCGATCACGATGTCGCACGCGAGCGCCACGCCCACGCCGCCGCCCGCCGCCGTGCCGTTGACCGCCGCCACCGTGGGCTTCGGAAAGTGTGCGATGTCGCGCGCGAAGGGGTTGAAGTGCGAGGTCATGCCGTCGCTCACCGCGTGCCCGCGCGAGAGCGGCGCCTTGCCGGGCGGCTGCAGCAGATCGGCGCCCGCGCAGAAGCCGCGTCCCGCGCCGGTGATGATCAGCGCGCGCACGTCTTTGTCCACCGACGCCGCCGCCATCGCGTCTCGCATCTCGTCCATGAGATCGCGGGTCAGCGCATTGAGCGCTTCAGGGCGATTGAGCGTAAGGGTGAGCACGCCATCGGCGCGCGACTGGAGGATGTTCGTCATGATCTCACATTCTCGCTTCCTGGCACGACACTTCAGGCGCGCCGCGCCGGAAGCCCATGCATGATAACAATTGCGGCCTCGGATCCCGCGCGGCGGTGTCGCGCGAGATCCTGATACTCCGCCGAGTCCCACCACGCGCGGCACGCCGCCTCGTCCGAAAAGCTGATGAGCACGCACCGCGTGCCGCGCCATTCGCCCTCAAGCACGGTGGGCTGTTCGTCCACTGCAAGCATGGTCCCGCCGTACTTCACGAACACGGTCATGAACCCCGCTTCGTAGCGGCCGTACGCTTCGCGATCATGGATCGTGAGTTGCGCCGTGACGTAGACGGTCATTTCCGCTTCTTCGCCGCCTTCTCCGCGTCCCACTGCACGTCGAGTTCGGCGAACTCCTTCCGGCGCGGACCCATGTAGCCGAACAGGTGGCCGGCGACCTTGCGGATCTGGATCTCCTCCGAGCCTTCGGTGATGCGGTAGCGGCGGTGGTGGCGGTAGATGTGCTCGAACGGCTTGTGGCGCGAGTAGCCGATGCCGCCGTGAACTTGAATTGCCCGGTCGGCCGCTTCGCAGCACAGCCGGTTTGCCCAGTAGTTGCACATCGACACCTTGTCGGAGAGTCGCTTCTCGACCTCGGGCTTTGGCATCTGGTCCATCTCCCAGGCCGTCTTGAAGATCAGCAGGCGCAGCATCTCCGTCTGGGTGGCGAGTTCGACCAGCGGAAACTGGATGGCCTGGTTGCGGGCCAGCGCCTCGCCGAAGGGCTTCCGCTTGCGGGCGTACTTCACGCTCTCCTCGATGCAGAACATCGCCGCGCCGCAGGATGAGGCCGCCTGCCGG
Source organism: Hyphomonadaceae bacterium (assembly GCA_031414315.1). Taxonomy (GTDB): domain Bacteria; phylum Pseudomonadota; class Alphaproteobacteria; order Caulobacterales; family Aquidulcibacteraceae; genus VFBF01. Next base: position 34,212 of record JANNVF010000446.1, read on the forward strand.
ATGCGGTTCTCGTGGACAAAATGCTGCGCCAGCGAAAGGCCGCCGCCGAGCTTCCCGAAAATCGCCGATTCCGGCACCCAGACGTTGGTGATCGACAGCCGCGGGTGATCCGTCGGCATGTTGAACGTCCACATGTACTCTTCAATCTTCACGCCCGGATCCTTGGCCGGCGTGATGAAGCAGGTGATCCCCGCCGCGTCCCCGTCATTCCCGCCGGTGCGCGCAAACAGCATGATGTGCGTCGCGACGTGCATCCCGGTGATCCACATCTTGTCGCCATCGATGCGGTAGCCCTTCACGCCATTGCGCGTCTCCTCGACGGCGCGGGTCTCCATGTGGGTGGCGTCGGAGCCGTGCTCGGGCTCGGTCAGGCCGAAGGCGGCGATGTAGGTGCCGTCGAAGCTGCCGGGGATGAACTTCTTCTTCTGCTCCTCGGTCCCAAAGTCTCGCAGCATCAGCACGCCGGGCATGTTGCCGACGATGGAGTGCTCGTTCTGCAGGTCGTTGTGGAGGCCGAGGCCTTTCTTGGCGAGGTGCTCGCGGATGATCGCCATCCCGAGATTGGTGCCGTCCTGGCCGCCGAATTCCTTCGGCAGCGCGTAGCGCAGGTGGCCGGCCTTGTCGGCGCGCTTGCGGGCCTCGCGCAGCAGCAGCTCCCAGTCATGGCGTGGCAGGCCCTGGTTCTCGAAGTCAGTCCGCGCCCATTCGCGGCGGTGATCGAAGAAGCGCTCGTTGTCGTCTTGCGCCTGCAACGGCTTGATTTCGTCCTCGATGAACTTGTCGAGCACCACGAGATAGTCGGCGATCGCCTTCGGAATACCGAAATCCATGACGTAAACTCTCCAATGATCGGTGACGCTCTGTCGTTGGTCGCGGCGAGATTGCCGGAGGGCCGCGGGCGCCTTCAGGTGCGCGCCCACGGTTCAGGGGAGAAGCGTCATGGTCAAGCCTGTCGTCGCGGTAGTCGTGACACTTCTTTGCATGAGCGCGCCCAGCGCTGCGTCAGCACAGACCGCGCCGCCCCCTCCGCCGGGCTATGCGTGCACGGCGCCGGAGCACCGCGCGTTCGATTTCTGGGTCGGTTCGTGGGAGGCCTATGTCACCGGGAGCAACAACGTTGCGGGCGCCAGCCTCATCGAAAAGCGCGACGGCGGCTGCGTGATCACCGAGCGCTGGACCAGCGTCGGCACGCCCTATTCCGGCGGCAGCCTCAACATGTACGACACGACCGCCCGGAAATGGGTGCAGGTCTGGATGGACAGCGGCGGCGAGGTCACCCGCTTCGAGGGCGGCCCGACGCCCACCGGCATGATGCTGACCGCCCCGGACGAGGCCAATCCCAATCGCCCCGGCCGCACCACCCTGCGCATGACGTTTACCCGCCAGCCGGACGGATCGGTTCGTCAGCTGGGCGAGATCTCTCCGGATCGCGGCGTCTCGTGGACCACCAGCTACGACTTCACCTACCGCCTGAAACCGGGCTGAAACGCATCACCGTTATGTGATACTGGAATACTAAACATTTTCGGTTGTATTCAATTTTCCGCTTGCGCGCGCTTAAGGCATGGGTAAAGTGTCCTTGTGTGTTGCGTGACGTGTCCGTCAACTTTGATTGACCTCCCAGACCCGTCACAACTGGAGGCTCCCCCTATGTCCAAAATGAAAATCGCGTTCGCTGCCGTCGCCGCCCTCGGCCTGCTCGCGGGCGTCGCCTACGCCAAGACCGCCGTCACAGCCACGCTGGCCGCCCCGGCCGCACAGACCCAGGTCATCGCCAGCGGCGTGGTCTGGACCTGCGCCGGCGACAGCTGCCAGGCCAAACTCGAGCGTGCGCCGACCGCGCGTGTGTGCATGGAGCTGGCCCGCGAAGTTGGTCAGGTCACGGCGTTCGGCTCGCTCAGCGCCGAAGACGTCGCCCGCTGCAACACCCGCGCGGCCGCCCCGGCCGCGACGGCAGTTGCACAGCGTTAGATCCCGCCAACCTCCCCTAAGGTTGTGGACACTGCGGCGCGGGACCTTGAGGTCTCGCGCCGCTTTTCTGTGGCGAATGCGTAACACCTTGGCGGCGTGCGCGGTCTATTCACGACCGATTGTCCGTTCCCGTCGCGGGGCCCCGGGCGCCCGCCGGGGCGCGCCCCCCCCAGGGTGGGGGGGAAGCCCCCCCGCCAGGGCCCACCCCCCGCGCAGCCGCGCAAAAAAGAAAACCCCACCCCCCCCACACCCC
>JANNVF010000447.1:0-12143 GCA_031414315.1 Hyphomonadaceae bacterium
CACCTCACCACGACATCTATTCGATCGAGGATCTCGCGCAGCTCATCTACGATCTCAAACAGGTGAGTCCGCAAGCAAAGGTTGGCGTGAAGCTCGTTAGCCAGGCGGGCGTGGGCACGGTGGCGGCAGGTGTCGCGAAGGCGAAGGCCGACATCATTCTCATCAGTGGCCATGTCGGCGGCACCGGCGCGTCACCGCAGACGTCGATCAAGTACGCCGGCGCGCCGTGGGAAATGGGCCTCGCGGAAGCGCATCAGGTGCTGACGCTGAACAACCTGCGCCACCGCGTGACGCTGCGCACCGACGGCGGATTGCGCAACGGTCGCGACATCATCGTGGCGGCCATCCTCGGCGCCGAGGAGTTTGGCATCGGCACGGCGAGCCTCGTGGCAATGGGCTGCATCATGGTGCGCCAGTGCCATTCCAATACCTGCCCCGTCGGCGTGTGCACGCAGGACGAAGCGCTGCGCGCGAAGTTCACCGGCACCGCCGAGAAGGTCGTCAACCTCATGACGTTCATCGCGGAGGAGGTTCGCGAGCTATTGGCGCGATTGGGCCTGAGGTCCCTGAACGAAGTGATCGGCCGCACCGACCTGATCGAGCAGATCAGCCGCGGGCGGTCGCACCTGGATGATCTTGATCTCAATCCGCTGCTCGTGCGGGTAGATAGTCCCTATCCGCCCTATCGGACGCAGGAAGGCCGCACAGAAGTCGCCGACACGCTCGACAAGGAAATCCTGCGCGACGCCGCAGCGTTCTTCGAACGCGGCGACAAGCTCGAACTGAACTATGCCGTGCGCAATACCCAGCGCGCCATCGGGTCGCGGTCGTCATCGGCCATCGTGCGCAAGCACGGCATGCACGGAATTCCGGAAGCACGGCTGACGGTGCGCCTGCGTGGTTCGGCGGGGCAGTCGCTCGGCGCATTTCTCACGCAAGGCATTCTCCTCGACGTGACGGGTGACGCAAACGACTACGTGGGCAAGGGGCTTTCGGGTGGGCTCATCGTGCTGCGGCCCGACGCGCGTTTCACCCAGACGGCGGCGGACAACGCCATCATCGGCAACACCGTTCTCTATGGCGCCACCAGCGGCAAGCTGTTCGCCGCCGGACAGGCGGGTGAGCGGTTCGCGGTTCGCAACTCGGGCGCAACGGCCGTGATTGAAGGGTGCGGCGCCAACGGTTGCGAGTATATGACGGGCGGCGCGGTCGTGATGTTGGGCGCCGTGGCGGAAAATTTCGGCGCCGGCATGACTGGTGGGATGGCGTTCGCGTTCGATCCCGGTGATCGGTTCCCGACGATGGCCAACGCCGACACGATCATCTGGCGGCGGATCGCGACCGCTCACTGGGAAAACATGTTGCGTGCGCTCATCGAGGAGCACGTGGCGCGCACCGGCTCAGCGCGGGGCGCCAAGATCCTCGCCGACTGGGCTGAGACGCGCGAACAGTTCTGGCAGATCGTGCCCAAGGAAATGCTCGCGCGCCTGAGCCACCCACTCGACGACCTCGAGACCGCCAGCGTCGCCGCCGAATAGCGCTCAGTTCGTTGCGTTCATCGCCGAGCCCAGTTCGCCGCTCTTGGCCGCGCGCAGCGCCACGCAGCGGTCGATCTGCTCGACAGTCTGCGCTAGCGTGCGCTCATGGCCCGGCGCCTTGGCGGCGTTCGCCGTGAAGAGGTCGGTCAGCGCTTTCCTGTCCTCAATGGTGCACAGCGCGTTGGCGAACTCCGGCGCACTTTGCCCTGCGAGCCCGCCGGGCATGCGCGCGACTAGCGCATCAAAATGGTCGCGCAGGATCGCAAGGCCGACCGGCGCGGTATCCGAGAAACGCTGCGTGGCGAACAGGGCGCGCCGCATTTGCGAGCCGGTATACGGCGCATCGAGAATTGCCCGCGCGAACGTCTCGCGGTCCTCGTGGCGCGGCGCGTGGGAAAGTGCGGCGAGCGCTTCCGACTGAAACTGCGCGTCGGTGCTGGCGCCAGCCTTCTCCAGCAATGCCGCGAAGAACGCGGGCCCGCCGTCCTCGACACCCACGATCAACGCAACGGCGCGCACATCCAGTGGCGCCGGCGCCGTACGAGCCAGCCCGACAGTGCCGCGCGCTTCGGCGAGCAGCCGCGCGCGCAACGCCGGATCGTGACCGTAGAGCGCCAGCAGCTGCGTGACCGAGAGCGCCGTCTGTCGCTCCGCCGGGCTCGCACGGCTGGACATGGCGGTTTCCGCGACGCTCCGACTGAACGCTGCGCGTACCCAGGCGGCATAGGCGTCCTGAGCGGCCTTCGTCGCGGGAATGGTGGCGAGCGCCTTGGCGACGCCGGAAGCCTTGCGGCGCACGTCGAGATCGCCAGCGCCAGCGCCCGCCTCAACGGCGCGCAGCAGCAACGACGCAGACGCCTGGCCCGCCACGAAGCTCGCGTGGATGCTGTCGAGCACCGCGATCTGTTCGCCGGCGGGCAAGCGGTGGAAGCCGGCGACGAGCGCGGTCCATCCGCGTTCGTCCAGCGCAAACCTGTAGTATCCGGCGCCCGCCGCGTTCGGCGATACAAACGCCGGGCACGCGCCGCGCAGGGGCACGACACCTTCGGCTTCCGATAGGATCGCGCATGATTTGTCGCCGGCGCCGGTCAGTCCATACGACGAGACGCACAGCGGGATCGACCAGGTCCGTCGCTCGAGCGAAACGCCAATCGGTTCATAGGTGCGCTGCGTGATGCGCGCGCGCGCTGCGGACCCATCGCTGGGGCAGTCGATACGCACATCGAGCAGCGGCACGTGGCTGCGATCGGTGAAGGACGCGAGCGCCGCCACGATTTCGGGATGCTTCGAGCCCTGACCGAGAGACTCAAAGAAGTCCTGCGATGTCGCGACCCCCATCGGGAATCGGCGCATGTGCGTGCGCACGCCCTCGCGGAACGCCTCTTCGCCGAGGTAGCTTTCCGCCATCGCCAGCACGCCGCCACCCTTGTCGTAGGTGATGGAGTCGAAGGCGTCCTCGATGTCGCTTTCCTTGACGATCGGCTCGCGGATGCGCCGCGCCGAGGACAGGCTGTCGTCGTCCATCGCCGCAATCGCTTCGAGCTGCGTTTCGCGATCGTAGCCGCCGTTCGGGAAGACGGCCTTTGCGGCCTTGTAGGACATCCACGTGGCGAACGCCTCGTTGAGCCAGATGTCGTCCCACCATGCCGGGGTGACGAGGTCGCCGAACCACTGGTGCGCGATTTCGTGCGCGTGCGTGGTGATGACGCCGGTCTGCTGCGCGATCGGGCCGTTCGGCTGCATCAGGATTGCCTGTTCGGCGTAGACGATGGCTCCGGCGTTCTCCATCGCGCCTGCGGAAAACTCCGGCGCGGCGATGAAATCGAGTTTGTCGTAGGGATACGGCGTGTCGAAGTAGTCTTCGTAGTACGCGATCAGATCGGCAGTGACGCTCAACGCGTAGCGCGTCTGTGCACCCTTGCCCTTCACAGCAACGCCACGCAGCGGCACCGCATGGTCGCGCAGGCGCGTCACCGGAAGCACCGGACCATCGACGACGTCGTATGGGCCGACTGCGAACGCCACGAGGTAGGTCGGCAGCGGCAGCGTCTCGCGGAACGTGTGCTTGACGAAACCTTCCCCAGCATCTTCGACCTTCGTTTCGCCGGTGTTGGCGATCACTGTGTCGCCTTTGCGGGCGATGATGGTGACATCGTAGGGCGTCTTGAAGTTCGGCTGGTCGAAGCTGGGGAACGCGCGGCGCGCATCGATCGATTCAAACTGCGTGACGGCGTACTTCTCGTCGCCGCTCGTGCTGTGATAGAGGCCCGCCGCATTTTCGTTGAACGGCGCGTCGTAGTCGATGATCAGGGTCGCCTCACCGGCTGGCGCGACGCGGGCGAGCGTCACTTCAGCGAAACCTTCGCCGTTTTCCGTGTAGGTCGCGTCGATGGCCTGAGCCGACTCTGACATCAGGCTGGCGGCGGTCACCTTCAGGTCGCGTCCGTGGATCCAGAAGCTCCTGGTCTGCCGATCGAACTTGAGGCGGATGCGGGCCTCTCCCGAAAACCGCGCCTCGCGCGGGTCTATGGTGAGGGCCAAAGCATAGCGCAGCGGTGTGACGCCCGCCGCCAGCTTGCCGTCAGCGCCCGGCTTGGCGGGGGCCTGGGTGCAGCCGGCGAGAAGGGCAAGGCCGAGCGCCGCCACCACCGCCAGTCCAACGCCACGTGTCATGCCTGCCCTCCGCGTCCGTCCGTTGCCCGGACGGCTCTTGTGCATTCGACTTCGCCTTGGGGACCGTAGGTCGCTATGGTGGCGTGTCGGCGCCTATCCCATTTTCGGGCCCGTTACGGCAAGCATAACCCTCAGGAGCCCTGTCGGGTGGACGGTTCGTCGCAAAGTCTTGGCAAGCTGCCGCCAGAAGAGGCCTCCCGCATCACCCGCGCGGCGGCGTTGCTGTCCGTCGGGGCGGCGGTGTTGCTAGTGACGCTGAAGGGCGGCTCGTGGTTGCAGTCAAGCTCCGTGGCGATGCTGTCGTCGCTCGCGGACTCCACGCTTGATCTGGCGGCGTCGCTGTTCACCTACTTCGCGGTGCGCTACGCCGCGACGCCGCCAGACCGGGAACACCGTTTCGGACATGGCAAGGCGGAATCATTTGCGGGTCTGTTTCAGGCCGGCCTCGTGGCGATCTCCGGCGCGCTGATCGCGGTGGAGGCGGTGCGCCGCCTCGTCGATGGCCGGCCGGTGGCGCATGGCGCAGAGGCGATCGGCGTCATGGTCGTGTCGATCGTGATCACTGGTGTCCTGATCGCGGCGCAGTCGCGCGCGGTGGCGAAAACCGGATCGGTGGCAACCAAGGGGGATCGCGCGCATTACGCCGCTGATCTTGGCGCCAATGTCGCGGTCATTGCTGGCATTGCGGGAAGCGCTTTCCTGGGCTGGACGTGGGCGGACGCCGTGGCGGGGCTGTTCGTTGCCGCGTGGCTCGGGCACGGCGCGCTGAAGGTTGCGCGTGCGGCGGCCGACAACCTGATGGACCGGGAGTTGCCGGACGCCGATCGCGCGCGGATCAAGGCGTTCGCGCTGGAGGGCGGCGATATCCTCGGCGTCCACGATCTGCGCACCCGCGCTGCCGGCCCGTACATCCACATTCAGTTCCACGCAGATCTTGATCCCGATCTGCCGTTGCGGCGCGCGCACGAGATCATCGTCGCGGCGGAATCGCGCATTCGCAGTGCGTTTCTCGGCGCCGACATCATCATCCATCCGGATCCGCGCGATTCCGCAGAGCCGCACGGGCACGAGTACTTCGCCGAAGGGCGGAAGGCCGAGGAGTGAGGGCGGCGCTTCAGGCGCGCGGGCTCGCGCTCGGCTTCGACGCGCTGGGCGTCGCGGACGCAACAGCGCCATGGCCGAACGGCGCACAGCTCGACGCATTCCTGAGCCTCGGCCGTCACGGCGACATGGACTGGATGGCGGCGGAAGCGACGCGTCGCAGTCACCCGCGCGCGCTGTGGCCGGACGCAAAGAGCGCTGTGCTGGTCGGCCTCAGCTATGCGCCGCCATTCGATCCGCTGACCTTGCTCGCCGACAAGTCCCGCGCCGCCGTTTCTGCGTACGCCATGCGGCGCGACTACCACGATGCGATCAAGGGGCGGCTGAAAGATCTTGCACGCTGGTTGGCGCGCGAAACGGGCGACGCCGTGAAAGTATTCGTCGATACCGCGCCACTGATGGAGAAGCCGCTGGCGCAGCGCGCGGGGCTGGGTTGGCAGGGCAAGCACACTAACCTCGTCTCGCGCACGCACGGCTCCTGGCTGCTGCTGGGTGCGATCCTGACGGCTGCCGCCCTGCCTGCGGATGCTGAGGAGAGCGATCATTGCGGCAGTTGCCGCGCGTGTCTCGACATCTGTCCTACCGACGCGTTCCCGGCGCCCTATCAGCTCGACGCGCGGCGATGCATCGCCTACCTGACCATCGAGCACGCGGGGCCGATCCCTCAAGAATACCGCGCCGCGATCGGCAACCGCGTGTTCGGCTGCGACGATTGCCTGGCGGTTTGCCCCTGGAACAAGTTCGCCGAGACCGCGCGCGACCAGAAAACCGCGCTGCGCGAGGACCTGGTGGCGCCGGAGCTGGCGGAGCTTGCGGCGCTCGATGATTTCGCCTTTCGTCGTCGCTTCGCCGGGACACCGATCAAACGCACCGGGCGCGACCGGGTGGTGCGCAACGTGATGATCGCCATAGGCAATTCGGGCGACGCTGCGCTCGCCACGTCGGCGCAGGCGCGGCTCGCCGATCACAGCGCGGTGGTGCGCGGGGCGGCGGTATGGGCGTTGCGGCAGCTGCTTGACCCGGGGCGATTCGCAGGTCTCAAGACTGAGCTCGCGGGCGCAGAACGCGACCTGGTCGTGTTGGGGGAATGGGCGTGAGCACCGAAGAACCGCCTCGGGACGATCCGCCGCCACCGTTGCAGCCGTCCGACGGCGGACTCGCCCGCGACTACAACGATCTGCGCGCCCGCGCCCAGCGCAAGCCGCGTGCAAACTGGCTGATGCGCATTGTCGCCGCCGGGCTCGTGGTCGGCGTCATTCTGCCTGTGTTGTGGGTGCTGATCTACGGCATCGTGGAGGCGCCAGGCACCATCCTGATGGCGCAACGTGCCGGGCAGGGTGAACGCATCGCTCACCGCACCATGCCGCTGTCGCGCATCTCTCCGCATCTCGTGCGCGCGGTGATCGCGGCGGAAGACGCACGCTTCTGCGATCACCACGGCTTCGATGTGGAAGCGATCGAAAAGGCAGTGAAGTACAATCAGCGCGCCAAGAAGCGTGGCTCGGGCAAGCGCCGCGGCGCATCGACGATCAGCCAGCAGACCGCGAAGAACTTGTTTCTCTGGCCGCAGCGCTCGTGGGTGCGCAAGGGGCTGGAGGTCTACTTCACGTTCCTCATCGAAACGATCTGGCCGAAGCGTCGGATCATGGAGGCGTATCTCAATGCAGCGGAATGGGGCGACGGCGCTTTTGGCGCTGAAGCCGCTGCGCGCGCGCGGTTCGGCAAGTCCGCCACCGATCTGACCGCCGCTGAAGCGTCGCGCCTCGCTGCAGTTCTGCCCAGCCCGAACAAATGGAATCCGGTGTCGCCGGGTCCCTACGTGCGGGGTCGCGCGCGCGCGATTCAAGCGCGCGCGACAGTGGTGCGCTCGTCAGCTCTTGCGTCATGCGTGCTTGGCAAGGAGCGGATCACTACCCGTCCCGGCAAGCGTCCGACGCCGCCTGCAGAGTTGCCGCCGTTACCGGCTCCGCCGCCGGAGCTCGCGCCGCCGGAGGATGGTGCGTCGCTGGAGGCAATTGGAGAGACGCCGCCACCTGTTGAGAGCGCACCGGACCCGAACGTCCCTGCGGAAGCGGCGCCGGGGCCGGAAGGTGAAGCGGTCGAACCGCCAGCCGATGCGCCGCCAGACTCTGGCGCACCGTTACAGATCGAACCGCCGCAATAGCTTCAGGGCGCGACGCCGGTGCGCTGCGCCTCGCGCGCTTGTCCGAGCACGAGCAAGGCGTCGATGTTGCGCGGCTCCAGCCGTGCGGCCTCTTCGGCGTCCTTCAGCGCGAGTTCAAACGCGCTGCGGTGCATCCGCGCCGTCGCACGCAGCATCAGCGCCAGCGGGTCGTTCGCGCGCTTGTCGAGCGCGGCGGAGAGATCTTCCTCCGCGTGCGGCCAGTCGGCCTGCATCGCGTAGGCGCGGGCGCGGTCGATCAGCACGTCGGGGTGATTTTCAGACAACCGCGCGGCGTGATCGAAAGCGACACGCGCACGCGCGCCGTCGCGGGCCAGCAGCCAAGCGTTGCCGGCCTGCGAGTACGCGTCGATGCGATTGTCCTGCGGCCAGGCCTGATCGGCGGCGAGGGTCTCGAAGCGCCGGGCAGCCTCCTCCAGCCGCTCCAGTTTCACCAGCGCCTGCGCCGCGCACCAGTTCGCCTCTCGCGCGCGCTCCTCATGCGCCCAGGCCATCGCGTCCTCGTAGCCCGCGCTTGCGTCCTGCTCGACGCGCGCGATGCACGCATCGAGCCGCGCCTGATCGGCCGGCGAGGCGGCCGGCGCGGACGGGGCGGTGGCGGCGAGCGCCTGAACAATGGCGAACGCGATGGACATGGATGATCTCCTGCGGCACGGCCATTGAAGACCGGAAAAGGCGAAAGCATGGCGCGGCGTCTGGTGTGTCTCGGATACGGCTACGTGGCCAGCGCTCTTGCGCGGTTGCTGGCGCCGGACGGCTGGAGCGTCACCGGAACGCAACGCACCGGGGCGCCCGCGCCGGGGGTGGAGCTCATTGCGTTCGACGGGAGGAGCGCTTCGGCATCGTTGCGCGCTGCGATTGTTGAAGCGGACGCGATTCTGGTGTCCATCCCGCCGTATGACGGGGGCGACCCTGCGTTCAGGCTCCTTTTCGCCGAGATCGGCGCCAGCAGAGCATGGCGCGGCTACCTATCCACCACCGGAGTCTACGGCGACCGGTGCGGCGGCTGGGTCTTCGAGGACGATCGGCGACGCCCGTCGAGCGCAATATCCGCGCGTCGGGTCGTTGCGGAAGATCAGTGGTCCGGCGTTGGCGCCCAGGTGTTCCGGTTGCCGGGAATTTATGGGTCGGGGCGCAGCGCGTTTGATCGCCTGCGCGCGGGCGACGCACGACGCGTTGTGAAGCCCGGCCTCGTGTTCTCGCGCGCGCATGTGGCGGACATCGCCGTGGCGCTCCGTGCGTCGATCGCGCGACCGAACCCGGGACGGGCCTACAACATTTGCGACGACGAACCCGCGCCACCGCAGGACGTGATCACGCACGCCGCAACGCTGTTGGGCGTTTCGCCGCCACCAGAGGTCATGTTCATCGAAGCGGACCTGCCGCCGGCCTCGCGGCGCTTCTATGCGGACAGCAAGCGTGTCGCCAACGCGCGCGCCAAGGCAGAACTGGGCTGGCGTCCCGAATATCCGAGCTACCGCGAGGGGTTGGCCGCTGTTCTCAAGAGCGAGCGCGTCTAGGAGTTTTCCAACTCGGCGCAGAGTGTGGAGACCGTCGCCTGCAACAGCGCGATATCGCTCGGCGTGGAGAGCCGGTGATCACCGTTCTTCACCAACGTCACCCGCACGTCGGCGCCGGTGAGGCGTTCCGCTAGGTCAAGCGACAACCGCCACGGCACATCGGGATCGAGCTGTCCGTGCAGGATGTGGACAGGTCCCTCGAACGGGATCGGTGCGTCCATCAGCAGGTGATTGCGGCCATCCTCGATCAGCGTGCGGGTGATCGGTGTGGGGCCGTCGCCATACGCAGACGGGCGGTTCCAGTAGCCGTCCTCCAGGATCGCGCGGCGCGCGTCGTCGGACAATTCAGGCCACATCAGCCGTTCGGTGAAATCCGGCGCCGGCGCAATCAGCACCAGTCCCTTCACACGCGCTGGCCGCGCGCGCGCAGCCAGCAGCGCCAGCCACCCACCCATGGAGGAGCCGACAAGAACGAGCGGCCCCTCCGTCTGCGTGTCGAGTAGGGCGAGCGTGTCTTCAAGCCAGACGCCGATGGTCCCGTCTTTGAAGGCGCCTTCAGAGTGGCCGTTGCCGGAATAGTCGAAGCGCAGGAAGGCGCGACCCGTCGTGTCCGCCCACGCGTGCAGCGCGGCAGCCTTCGTGCCGCCCATGTCCGACCGGAAGCCGCAGAGCCAGACCAGCGCCGGCCCGGCGCCGTGCGATTGCTGGAACGCCAGCCGCGTCCCACGCGGACCTGACAAAGTTTCAATGAGACCGACGGGCATGGCGCTTCCTCCTGCGCGCGGCGCGGGATGCCCGTCACCATGCTGGACTTGACCGGCGAAATGCGTCAAGCGCCGTCGGCGTGCAAGGAAAAGGAAAGCTCGCGGTCTTGCAGGTCACGCCGGCGCTCGACGCAGGCGGCGTGGAGCGCACGACCATCGAAATCGCCGAAGCGTTGACCCGCGTCGGCGGGAGCGCCGTCGTGGCCAGTCGCGGCGGGCGCCTCGAACCGGAACTCACCGCTGCGGGCGGACTTCTTGTGTCGATGCCACTGGATTCCAAGAACCCGCTCACCATGCTGGCCAACATCGGCCGCATTATAGCGTTGGCGCGGAAGTCCAAGGTGTCGATCATCCACGCGCGTTCGCGAGCGCCGGCATGGAGTGCCTGGTTTGCCGCGCGCCGTCTCGGCCTGCCGTTCGTCACCACGTATCATGGCGTCTACAACGGCAATTCTGGCCTGAAGAAATTCTACAATAGCATTATGGCGCGCGGTGACGTGGTTATCGCCAACTCCGACTATACCCGCGCACACGTTCTCAAGGTGCACGGCACAGACCCCAGACGCGTGGTGTCCATACCGCGCGGCGTCGATCTCCAGCGGTTCGATCCAGCCCGCGTGGATGCGGCGCGCGTCGCGTCGATGCGTGGGCTTTGGGGGGTGCAGCCGGGGGAGACGCGTCCCATTGTGCTGCTCCCGGCGCGGCTGACGAGATGGAAAGGCCAGCCGGTCATGATCGAGGCGGCTGCGCGGATAGAGCGCGAACAACCGGGCGCTGCGCTTTATGTGCTGGCTGGTGATTCGCAGGGGCGCGCGGAATATGTATCGGATCTGCATGACCTGGCGCGCAAACTAGGCGTCGGTGAACAAGTGCGAATCGTTGGACATCTTGTCGACATGCCGGCGGCGTTGGCTGCGGCGCAGGTTGCGGTGTTTCCCTCCACCGATCCCGAGGCATTCGGACGTGCGGCGGTGGAGGCACAAGCCATGGGCGTGCCGGTCATCGCCTCGGCGATGGGTGGACTGGCGGAGACGATCGTGGACGGCGACTCGGGGTTTCTCGTGCCGCCGGGCGACCCTGCAAAGCTGGCGACGGCGATCGAGCGCGTTCTCGCGTTATCGCCCGACCAGCGGCGCGAGATGGGAGAACGCGGCGCGGCCCGGGTCCGGGCGCGGTACTCAGTGGACGCGTTGCAGGCCGCGACGCTGGGCGTGTACGAGCAGCTGCTGGCGGACAAGGGTCTGGTGAAGGGAATGAAGGGTCGTCGATGATCCTGGGTCGCAAATCTCGCTCTGCCGGCGTGACGCCGCCTGCGCCCGGTGCGCGGAAGGTGCTGGTGATCAAACTTGGCGCGCTGGGGGATTTTGTACAGTCCCTGGCGGCGGCCAAGGTGATCCGCGAGTATCACGTGGGCGCGCGCATCACGCTGCTGACCACGCCCCCGTTCGAGGCGTTCGCCAGGGCCTGCCCGGACTTCGACGTGGTGGAGGCTGACGGCCGCGAGCGCGACCCCCAGCTGGTCGCGCAGATGGTCCAGCGCCTGCGGGCGGCCAAGTACGACATGGTCTACGACCTCCAGACCTCGGGCCGGACCAGCAACTATTATCAGGGCATGCGCCCGTGGCCGCCCCTGTGGTCCGGGATCGCGCCCGGCTGCTCGCACCCGCACAGCAACCCCAGGCGCGAGACGATGCACACACTGGACCGGCTCGCCGACCAGCTGTTCGAAGCGGGGATCGCGCCGGAGTGCGCCGTGGGAGAAGCGCCCCTGCCGGATCTGAGCTGGGTGCGCATGGCCCAGCGTGATCCGCCGCGCCTGCAGCCGGAGTATTTCGGCCTGAAGCGGCCCTACGGCCTGATCATCCCCGGCGCTTCGGCCCACCGGCCCGACAAGCGCTGGCCGGCGGAACGCTATGGGGCCCTTGCCAAGCGCATCCTCGAGCGCGGCGTCATGCCGGTGGTGATCGGCCACACCGACGAGAAGGAAGCCGCCGCCGCCATCGTGAAAGTGGAGCCGCGCACCAAGAACATCGTCTCCCGCACGGATCTGTTTCAGGTCGCGGCGCTGGCGGAAAAAGCGGCTTTCGCGGTGGGCAACGATACCGGCCCCATGCATATCGCCGCGGCCGCCGGCGCGCCCTGCGTGGTGCTGTTTTCAGCCGATTCTGATCCCGAGCGGGTCTGCCCGCGCGGGCGCGGCGGGGTGCTGGCGATTACCGCCAGGAGCCTTGAGGCGCTGGAGCTTGGCCCGGTGGAGCAGGCCATCGGCAACGTCGGCGGCTTTCTGCAACGCGCGTCTGCATGATGGCTTTCAGCGTCAAACCACTATATCTTAACGACGCGCCGCCGGCTGAAATGCCGGGGG
>JANNVF010000448.1:0-12259 GCA_031414315.1 Hyphomonadaceae bacterium
GGTAGCCGACGAGGCCGCGCGCGGGCGCATGAAACACGATGCGCGTCTTGTCGCCGCCGGACGGGCGCATGTCCTGCAGCTCGGCCTTGCGGATCGACATCTTCTCGATCACCGCGCCGGAATAGATGTCATCGACGTCGATGGTGACTTCCTCGATCGGCTCCATGATCTGGCCGGTCGCTTCGTCCTTCTGGAACAGCACGCGCGGGCGCGAGATCGACAGCTCGAAGCCTTCGCGGCGTAGCGTCTCGATCAGCACGCCGAGCTGAAGTTCGCCGCGGCCGGCCACTTCATAGGCGTCCTTGTCGACGGTTTCGGAAATCTTGATCGCGACGTCGCCTTCCGCGTGGCGGAACAGGCGTTCGCGGATGACGCGCGACTGCACCTTGTCGCCGTCACGGCCGGACAGGGGGCTGTCGTTGATGGTGACGGTGATCGCCAGCGTGGGCGGATCGATCGGCGTGGCGGGGATCGGCGTCGTCACTTCGATGGCGGCGACGGTGTCGGCGACAGTGGTGGCGCCGAGGCCCGCGATGGCGACGATATCGCCCGCTTCCACGCTCTCCACCGGCACGCGGTCGAGGCCGCGATAGGCGAGCAGTTTGGAAAGCCGCGCCCGCTCGTGCTCCGTGCCATCGCGCGACAGCGAACGCACCGTTTCGCCAACCTTCAGCCGTCCGGATTCCACGCGGCCCGTCAGCACCCGGCCGAGAAACTTGTCGTAGTCGAGCATCGTGACGAGCATCGAGAACGGCGCGTCGATGCGCGTGCGCGGCTCCGGCTCGGGCACGTGCTTCTGGATGACCTCGAACAGCGGATCGAGGTTGTCGCGCGCGCCGTCGACCGTCAGCGACGCCCAACCTTCCTTGCCAGACGCATAGACGATCGGGAAGTCGAGCTGTTCGTCGGTGGCGCCAAGGGCTGCGAAGAGATCGAAGGTATCGTTCAGCACCTCGACGGGACGCGCGTTGGGGCGGTCGATCTTGTTCAGCACGACGATGGGCTTCAGGCCCCGGCGCAGCGCCTTGGTCAACACGAACTTGGTCTGCGGCATGGCGCCTTCGAGCGCGTCCACAAGAAGAAGGCAGCCGTCCACCATCCCGAGGATGCGCTCCACCTCGCCGCCGAAGTCGGCGTGGCCGGGGGTGTCGATGATGTTGATGCGGTCTTCGCCGCGCACGATGGACGTGCACTTGGCCAGGATGGTGATGCCGCGCTCGCGCTCCTGGGCGTTGGAATCCATGGCGCGTTCCTGGTGCGCCTCGTTGCGCCGCCACGCGCCGCCCTGGGCGAGCATCTGGTCCACCAGCGTCGTCTTGCCGTGGTCGACGTGGGCGATAATGGCGATGTTACGCATCGTCGGCATGGGAACGCTCGATTTTGGGGGCAGGGGAGGGCAGTGCAGCAAGATAAGGTCTGCGTGCGCCTTCTGCACGGGCGCGGGTCAGAGAGCAACCTGCGAAACAGCGCACCCGTCGACGGCGAGCCTCGGATGCATGTGTGCAATGCAAAAACGCCCCATCCAAGGGAGAGTATCATGGCTCCCATACGAATAATCCGTCTCTAGGGGTAACTTGGACTGCTTTGTCCATAAAAAAGGGTTGCACATTTTGCGCTGCAGCGTATTTTGTCCTCAGCGGCGTTTCGCGACGCCGCCGCCCTTCTCGGGCGTTTCCTCCCTAATGAAAACTTGCCCCGGGCTGGTCCCGGGGCATTTTGTTTTTGGGCGGTGGAAACCGGGTCAGGCCAGCGAGCGGTGCAGCTCGGCCTCGGCCAGAACGGCCGCAAGACGTTCCATATCGGTGCGGACCCTGCGGAAACCACCGCTCCGCTCCATCGAACGCTCGTCCAGATAGAGGCTGCGGTTCAGCTCCACCTGCAGGGCGTGGACCTTCCTGAACGGTCGCCCATAGGTCTGCGTGGTGTGCCCGCCGGCAAATGGTGCGTTGCGGGAGACCCGGTATCCCATGCGCCGGAGCGTGGCTTCGGCGAGCGCCGTGATCGAGGGGTGGCAGGAGGCGCCAAAGCGGTCGCCGAGCACGATATCGGGCTGCTGCGGCCCTCGCGCGGTGCTGGGCATGGAGTGGCAGTCGATCAGCACGGCGCAGCCGAACTGCGCCAGCGCCTCGGTCACCAGCGCCGCCAGCATCGCATGATAGGGCCGGTGCACCAGCGCCAGCCGTCGCTCCGCCTCCGCACCGGGCAGTTTGCGCCAGTAGATTTCCTGCCCGTCGCCGGCGATCCGCGGGATCGCGCCCAGACCAGCCTGCACCCGCGCAGAGTGCATCGAGGCGCCTGGGCTGTCGGTGAACATGTCGGGGTCGAGCTCGGCCGGATCGCGGTTCAGATCCACGTAGGCCCGCGCCACGGAGGCGCACAGGATCGGCGCGCCGTGGGCAGCGGCCCCGGCAAAAAGCTCGTCCACGAAGGCGTCCTCTGACCGCCGCAGGCTGCCCAGGCCCACCCTGGCGCACATCACCAGGTCCTTGGGGTAGCGCCGCCCGGAGTGGGGGGAGGCGAAAATCAGCGGCGTGGTGCGCCGGAACGGCTCGATCAGGACGAATGGCGGATCAGCGTCATCTCCGACGGCGCGCGCAGCGCGTGCGTCCGCGAGCGCTCCAAAAGCCGGATCGGGCCGCAGGTCCATATCCAATACTTCGCGGCAGTGGCGTCGGGCGTCAACACGCATGCTCAACAGCCCTCCTGAACGAGACTGCGAACCGACAAGGCGCTCTTTACGGTTTGTGGGGTATAGTGCGCGCTGCAGGGGCGAAGAGGACCGGACCGTGGCGCGTATCCTACTGGCCGAGGACGACGACTCCCTCCGGCAATTCCTGACGCTCAACCTGGGCCGGGCCGGCCACGAGGTGGAATCCCACGGTGACGGGGACGCCGCCTGGTCGGCGCTTGAGCGGGGCTCTTTCGACCTGCTGCTGACCGACATCGTGATGCCCGGGCTCGACGGCATCGAACTCGCCCGCCGCGCCGCCGAAGCCGCGCCCGGCATGAAGATCATGTTCATCACCGGCTTCGCGGCGGTGGCGTTGAGCCGCAACAACCCCGCGCCGAAGGAAGCGAAGGTGCTGTCGAAGCCCTTCCACCTGAAGGACCTCGTTGCCGAGGTCGAACGGATGATGGCGGCCTGAGCGCCACGTTTTGCATGCGGTTTTTGACGGTATGCAAATCGGTCCCGGAAAGTACGCAAATGGCGGCGCGCGAGTGCAGATTTGTGGCCGGGTCTGCATCCCGCAGGGTTGGATGCATGTGCGCCATCCAGGCGGGCACGTGCTCCGGATCAGCCGTGGGCGTGAGGGAGCGTAGGAACGCCAGGCTCCAAGGGGGAGTTGGTTCCATCAACGGATACAGGAAGGGCGCGCCGCGATGAGCGAACTGACCATCTGGACCTACGATTGGGTACCTGAAGGCCCGCGTGGTTTCGTGCGTGATCTGAGGCTGAGGTGGGCGTGTGAGGAAGCTGGTCTCAGCTACTCCGTACGCTCGATCCCCTTCGACGGTCGCGAGACCAATCATCTGGCGCATCAGCCGTTCGGCCAGATTCCGTTCCTGAAGGACGGAAACCTGGAGCTATTCGAAAGCGGCGCTGGATTGTTGCATCTGGCGCGGAAAAGCGACAAGCTGATGCCGCGCGATCCGGCTGGAGAAGCGGAAACAGTGCAATGGACGATCGCCGCGCTCAACTCGATCGAGATGGTCACCGTACCGTGGTGGTTTCTGGAGATCTCCGGCGCCAAGAACGATGATCTGACCGGATGGTTGCGCGGCCGCCTCGGCCATATGGAAAGAGTGCTGAGCGCGCAGGAATGGCTCGCCGCCGGGCGCTTCACGATCGCGGACCTGCTGATGGCGGATGTGCTCCGCGTTTCAAAGGTCCGCGCTTTCGGGGACCGGCCGGCGACCGAGGCCTATGTAACGCGCGTAACTGATCGTCCCTCATTCAAGAAGGATCAGGCCGGCCAGATCGATCATTTCGCGGCGGCCGACCGGAAGCGCGCAAAAGCCGGGTGACGCGCGCTACGCCGCCGCTTTCGCCTGCACGCCGCTGACGAAGTCGCCGATGTGCTTGCGCAGCACCGGCTCCAGCTTCGACGTGAAATCATGCCCCATGCCGGGCACTTCGATGATCTTCGCGCCGGGAATGCTCGCGGCGGTGTCGCGGCCACCGTCAATCGGAACCAGCGGATCGTCGACGCCGTGGATGATCAGCGTCGGCGCAGTCACCGATCTCAGCATGTCGTTGCGCGCGGGCGCTGCGATGATCGCGGCCATCTGGCGCGCGACGCCGGTCGGTTCGTACGGCACGCGGTCCACGTCGCGTTCGGCGCTCGCGCGCAGCTCGGCGTCGTCGGCGGCGAAGCCGGGGCTGCCGATCGTTTTCCATGTGTTCATGCCCGCGAGCACGCGATCTTCGCGGCTGGTGCTGGCCGGCGGCGTCATCAGTGCGGCCATCGCTTCGGGACGCGCGGGTGGCAGGCTCTGCTTGCCGGTGGTCGACATGATCGACACGAGGCTTTTGGTCTTGCCGGGATGACGCACCGCCACCAGCTGCGCGATCATCCCGCCCATCGAGGCGCCGACGATGTGTGCGCGCTTGATGCCGAGCGCGTCGAGCAGGGCGGCGGAATCATCGGCCATGTCGTCGAGGGAATAGGGCGCGTCCGCAGGCTGGCCGGACATGAGCTTGGCCATCAGGCCCTGAATGTCGGGCGAGCCCTTGTCCATCAGGTGCGTGGATTTGCCGATGTCGCGGTTGTCGAAGCGGATGACGCGGAAGCCTTTCGCGGCGAGGCCCTCGCACAGCGCCACGGGCCAGAGCGTGAGCTGGCCGGAAAAGCCCATGATCAGCAGGATCGCGGGATCGCTGTCGCGACCGAAGCTTTCGTACTCGATGTCGATTCCGTTGGCCCTGATCTGCGGCATGGCTGGCGTTCCTTCCTGTTGTTTTTTCCATGGTGGTCTGGAACCGCCGGAATTGGAACGGGTGTCCCGGCGTCACCCCCGCTCGTCGCAATCACCTGAACGTGGTCACAAACCGGGTTGACGCCTGCGCCACCGGCGCCCCAACACCGCTTATCGATAATCGCTAAACGGCCTCATCGGCCACCGGGAGTTTCCAGATGCGTCTATTCCTGATCGCGGGCGCGAGCCTGCTGACCCTGGTGGCGTGCGCCACCAGGAGCGATACGCCGGTCGCCGAAAGCACGCCCGCCGCCGCAGCGGTGGCCGTTGCGCCGAACCCGTTGCTCGCCGACTGGACTGGCCCCTACGGCGGCGTGCCGCCATGGGATCAGGTGAAGCCGGAACTGTTCCCGTCGGCGTTCGAGGAATCCTTCACGCAGTTGCGCACGGAAATCGCCGCGATCGTGAACAATGAGGATGCGCCGTCGTTCGAGAACACCATCGTCGCGATGGAGCGCAGCGGCGACAAGCTTGACCGGCTGTCGCGTCTGTGGGGCGTGATGACCTCGAACATGAATTCGCCGGCGTATCAGGCGCTGGATCACGAATGGTCGCCGAAGCTGTCGGCGGTGAGCGATGAAATCAACTTCAACCAGCGTTTGTTCGCGCGGGTGGAGGCGGTCTACAACGCTCGCGCCACGTCGAACCTGACGGCGGAGCAGCAACGCTTCGTGACGCGCGTGTACGACGGCTTCGTGCGCGCCGGCGCCAAGTTGAACGAGACGCAGAAAGCAGAGGTCGCGCGTTACAATCAGGAACTGGCGACGCTGTTCTCGGATTTCCGCGCCAAGCTGCTGGCGGATGAAAACACCTGGACCGTGATCGACAGCGAAGCCGATCTCGCTGGCATGCCCGCGTCCTACATCGCCGGCGCTGCGGCCGCGGCGACTGAGCATCAGCTTCCGGGCAAGTGGATCGTCGTCAACACGCGCTCCAGCGTCGATCCGATCCTGTCGCTCGCGTCGGACCGTGCGGTGCGCGAAAAGGTCTGGCGCAAGTTCGTCAATCGCGGCGATAACGGCGATGCCAACGATACCAACGCCACCATCGCGAAAATCGTGAAGATCCGCGCTGATCGCGCGCACGTGCTCGGATTTGCGACGCACGCCAACCGGCGCATGGAAGACACCATGGCCAAGGAGCCTGCCAAGGCGATGGATCTGATGATGCGCGTCTGGCCCGCCGCCGTGTCACGCGTGCGCGAGGAAGTGCGCGACATGCAGGCGGTGGCCAACCGTGAACGGGGCTCCCGCATCACCATCGAGCCGTGGGACTACCTCTATTACGCGGAGAAGGTGCGCAAGCAGAAGTACGACCTCGATGCGGCGGAGCTGAAGCCGTACTTCGAACTGAACAACATGATCGCTGCCTCGCAGTACGCGGCGGAGCGGTTGCATGGTCTCAAGTTCAAGGAGATCACCGGTACGGTGCCGACGTTCCATCCCGACGTGCGCGTGTGGGAAGTGACGAACGTCAGCACCGGCGCGCATGTGGGCCTGTTCTACGGTGACAACTACGCCCGCGCCGGCAAGCGCTCGGGCGCGTGGGCGTTCGGTTACCGCACGCAGAGCGGCTTTGACGGGCCGGTGACGGCGATCACGTCGAACAACAACAACTTCACCAAGGGTGCGCCGGGTGAACCGGTGCTGATCAGCCTCGATGACGCGGAGACGCTGTTCCACGAGTTCGGTCACGCGCTGCACGGCCTGCTGCAGAACGTGAACTATCCCACGCTCGCCGGCACGCCGCGCGATTTCGTGGAGTATCCAAGCCAGGTGAACGAGCACTGGGTACTGACGCGCGACGTGCTCGATCGCTTCGCCAAACATTATCAGACCGGCCAGCCGATGCCGCAGGCGCTTGTCGATCGCGTCCGCCGCTCCGACCAGTTCAACCAGGGCTACGCCACGGTGAGCTATCTCTCGTCGGCGATTGTCGACATGAAGCTGCACACCAAGGCCGATGGCGTGGTGGATGTGGATGCGTTCGAGCGGCAAACGCTCGCCGAACTCGGCATGCCGCGCGAGATCGTCATGCGGCACCGCCTGCCGCAGTTCGGGCACCTGTTCTCCAGCGACTCCTATTCGGCGGGCTACTACTCGTACCTGTGGTCCGAGGTGATGGACGCCGACACCTGGAAGGCGTTCGAGGAAGCGGGCGGGCCGTGGGATCCTGCGGTCGCGGCGAAGCTGCGCCAGCACATCCTCTCCAACGGCAACACGATTGATCGCGCCGAAGCGTTCCGCCTCTTCCGTGGCCGTGATCCGGACGTGCGGGCATTGCTGGAGCAACGCGGCTTTCCGACAGACGCCGCGCCAACGCGACGGTGAACCTGACGCCCTTTCCCCACGCGGGGGAGAGGGCAGTCCGGTCAGGAACTTGTCGACCCGCGCAGCCGTTCCCTCCCACGAATGGCCAGCGCACTCACCTATTACGCGACGCTCTTCCGGCGCGCCGGTGAACTCGCCGTGCGTGGTTTCAGGCATGCGCCGTGGTTGCGTATCGTGCGGTGGGCGGGGCTCGCGTTCGCGCTGCTGGTAATTGCGCCGCTGGTGTTCATCCTGTTCGCGGACTGGAACGCCATGCGCGGGCCGATCGCGCGCGCGGCGTCGGGCGTGATGGGCCGCGAGGTGACCATCACCGGCGATCTCGATGTGGAGCCATGGTCGTGGGAGCCGCTGATCGTGGCCGATGGTATCCGCGTCGCCAATCCGGCGTGGGCGGGAGAAGGCGACACCATCACAGTCAAGAGTGTGCGGGTGCGCGTGGCGTGGCCGGCGCTGCTGGTGGGCCGCGTGCGCGTCACCAGCCTCGAACTCGACAGCCCGCAATTTTCCTTTCTGCGTGAGAAGTCCGGTCGCGCGACATGGAGCTTCGGGCGCGGCGACACCGGGCGCCGGCCGCTCAACATTCCGCCGATCCGCGAGTTCCGTCTCAAGGACGGCGGGCTCAAGATCGATGACCGCAAACGCAGCATCGTGCTTGAAGCACAGATCATGTCGGACGAAAGCGCCACCAGCGGCGCCACGCCTTTCCGCCTGAGCGGCGAGGGGCGCATCGACGCGGACAAGTTCCAACTCGAATTCACCGGCGCTTCGCTCGTCAACGTGCAGCGCGACCGGCCGTACGCGTTCCGCGCCGATATCCGCGCTGGCGACACGCGCGTCATCGCCGAAGGCGCCATCGATCAGCCGTTCGATCTCAGCCGTTACAGCGCGCGCATTGCCGCCACGGGACCGGACCTCGCGGATCTCTATCGCCTGATCGGCGTGGCGCTGCCGAACACACCGCCCTACGCGCTGAAGACCCTGCTGCGGCGTGAGCGGCCACGCTACCTGTTGACGGAGATCACGGGAACAGTCGGCGATACCGACCTCAGCGGCACGATTACGGTGAACGCCGCGATTGATCGCAAGTTCGTGGATGCCGATCTGTTCTCACGCGCGCTCGACTTCGACGACCTCGCCGTCGTGCTCGGCGGCGCGCCGAACACCGCGCGTGGTGAAAGCGCTTCGGCGCGGCAGCGGGCGATGGCGTCGCACCTCGCCGGCAACGACCGGCTCCTGCCGGATGCGCGCCTCGATCTGGATCGGGTCCGCTCACTGGATGCGAAACTTAGGTATCGCGCCCGCGCGGTGCGCACGGAATGGCTGCCGTTGCGCGCCTTCGCCCTCGATCTCACACTCGACCACGGCGTCCTCGTCGGCGATCCCATCTCGTTCTCGCTGCCGCGCGGCGAAATCGCCGGCACGGCGCGCATCGACGCGACGCACGATGTGCCGGACGTGGATGTAGATCTGCGCATGACCAATGCGCGCGTGGAGGACTTCATGGCGAAGTCCAGCCAACCCGGCGCCATCACCGGCGCACTGCAGGCGCGCGCGAAGCTGCGCGGTCAGGGGCGCTCGCTCCATCAGGCCGCGTCCAACGCCAGCGGGCAGGTGTCGTTCGTGGTGCCGCAGGGCGAAATTCGCCGCGCGTTTGCGGAGCTGCTGGGCATCAATGTCACGCGCGGGCTTGGCCTGCTGCTGAGCGGTGACAGGGAAAAAACCGAGATACGCTGCGCCGTCGCCGACTTCCGCGCGCGCGGCGGCGTGCTGACCGCACGCACCGTGGTGCTGGACACGGGCGTGGTTGTCGCCTCCGGCGGCGGCACGATCAATCTCGACACGGAGGCGCTCGACCTGAAGCTCGAAGGTGAGCCGAAGGAGCCGCGCCTCATCCGCGTGATGGCGCCGGTGGAGATCACCGGCCATCTGCGTAGCCCCAGGGTTGGGGTGGATCTCGCCAAAGCGGGCGCGCAGACCGGCGTTGCTGCTGCACTCGCAGGCCTGCTCGCGCCGGTTGCAGCCATCCTGCCGTTCGTCAGCGCCGGTCTGGCGGAAGACGCCAACTGCGCGGCCCTCCTGCGCACCGCGCGCCGAAGCTAGGCGCCACCGCCTCCCATTGCCCTTGTCGGCATATTGTCTGAACATCGCACGACAGACCGTGAGGTGGCGCGTGCGCTATGTTCGAATGCCGATCGAGGTGGAATCGCCGGAGGAGTATGGCTACGGGCTGATCCGCTTCAATCTGTCGGAGAGTTCCGTAGCTGATCAGACGGTCGCCGGCCTCAAGCTACACATCCCCGACCTCACGCTGCTGTACGGCGCCCATCGCGGCAGTGAGGCGCTGCGTGCGCTGATCGCGAAGGACGAGGGCGTCACCGCCGACGATGTGCTGGTCACCGCCGGCGCGGCCGGCGCGCTGTTCATCATCGCCACATCTCTGCTCGGCCCGGAGGATCACCTCGTGGTCGTGCGGCCGAACTATGCGACCAACCTGGAAACACCGCGCGCGATCGGCTGCGCGATCACCTTCGTCGATCTCAGTTTCGAGGACGGCTTCCGGCTCGATCCGGACCGCATCGCCGCCGCGATGACGGCGCGCACGAAGATGGTCTCCATCACCACGCCCCACAACCCGACGGGGGTGACGATCAGCCACAACGATCTCGATCGGCTTGTGGCGCTGACTAGGAAACTCGGCTGCAGCCTGCTGGTGGATGAAACCTATCGTGACCTGACGTTCGACTGGCCCACGGCGCTGGCCGCATCGCTCGGGTCGCACGTGATCAGCGTGTCGTCGCTGTCGAAGGCGTACGGCGTGCCCGGCATCCGCACCGGCTGGATCATCACGAAGGATCCCGCGCTGCAGGACATCTTCCTCGCCGCAAAGGAGCAGATCGGCATCTGCGGCAGCGTGATCGACGAATGGGTCGCCGAGCAGGTGCTCAGCCGTCGCGCCGCGATGCTGGAATCGACGCTCGCCGAAATGCGCCGCCGCCTTGCGCGGGTCAGCGCATGGATTGCGGGCGAAGAGCTGCTGGAGTGGGTGGCGCCGGCAGGTGGCGTGGTCTGCTTCCCGCGCATGCGCGCCGAACCGGCCGGCGGCACGGAGGCGTTCTACCAGCGCCTTCTGCAAGTGCATGGCTGCTACGTCGGCCCCGGCCACTGGTTCGAGATGCCGGACACGTATTTCCGGTTGGGATACGGCTGGCCGACGGTCGACGAGCTTGAGGGTGGCCTCGCCGCGATTTCGGCTGCCTTGCGGGGCTGAGCGGAATAAACCGTCCAGTTAAACGTCTTAGTCCCATGGGCGCGGGTGACGGGCTGAAGCGCCCGAACCTGCCACTCCCAACGGGGACGAGAATCATGCGTCGTAAATTGACGGCGGCCGTGCTGGCGATCGTGATGTGCGTAGGCGGCGTCAGCGCGGTTTTCGCGCGTGAGGCGAATGAAACACCACGGCAGGAAGACCGTCGAAAAGACCGACGGGAAGCCCGCCATGAAGACCGGCGCGAGGACCGCCAGGAGGATCGCGGCGAGGATCGGCAGGAGGGCCGCCGCGAGCATCGTGGCCACGAAGCCGGCGATGATCACGGCCGCCAAGGTCACGAAAGGGGCGATGATCATGGTCACCGTGGCGGTGACGGTCATCGGGGAGGTTAGATCGCCGAGCTACCCGGACAAGAGAAACAGTTAACGGGCGCCAGCCTGAAGCCGCGATGTTTCCCGCCTGTTACGTGCGGGAGGGCGCTGTGAGGTACGGCAAGCGAGGATTTGGCGCTGCGATAGTGGCGCTTGCCGCGATGGCCGGTGTGAGCGCGGCTGAGGCCAAGCCAGGGCTCCAGTTCTCCACCGGGGTCAACTATTCGTCCGGCAGTTTCGGCGACACGATGGACACCACCGTGGTCGTCGTTCCGTTTTCCGCGAAAGTGACGGTCGGAAACTGGGCGTTTCGCGGATCGATCCCGTTGGTGACGGTGGATGGGCCAGCGGATGTCGCGGTGGTTCTCGACGATGGCGGCGGCGGGCGCGGCTCAAGCGGCCCGGGCGGCTCCGGCGGCGATGAGCTGGAGGAGGACGGCACGGGCGCGGTGTCCATGGTAACGCGCATGAATCGCGAATCCGGAATCGGCGACGCATCGGTCTCGGCCACGTACTCGTTCAACGAGATCGCCGGTTCATCGATCTACAGCGACGTTACTGGCCGGGTTCGTCTTCCCACGGGCGATGACGACAAGGGTCTGGGCGTTGGCGCGACTGACTACGCGACATTGGTGGAAGTCGGCGCGGAACTCGGCAAGGGCGGCGTCTATGCTCTCGGCGGTCGTCGTTTTCTTGGCAGTGTCAGCGGCGTGCGACGTGACGATGGCTGGCAGGGCGGCGCTGGTTTCTGGATCGATGCGACCGACAAGGCATCATTCGGCGCAGGTTACGACTGGCGCGAATCCGCAACGGCGATAGGCGATGACCCCAGCGAGGTCAGCGCCTATATGACCTACCAGATCAACAGAAAGTGGCGCTTGGGCTTGAACGCCAGCGCGGGTCTCAATGATTCAAGCCCCGACTTCGGTGCGGGCCTGAGTCTCGTCTGGCGCGCGCGGGAACGACGCAACTAGGCTGCGGCGTGGCCTAACGCCAGCGCGCGCTGAGCAACGCGCGTTCGTCGGCGACGGACAGTGCGCCCGTTGCGTCGATCGTGTCGACGACACCATCGATCACGCCATCGGCGCCGGCGGCGCGATAGCTGGCGTCGGGAGAGGTTGGCGTCTGAACCCAGGCGACAACACGCCATGTCTCAGCATCCCGACACGCGACGCCCTCGCCGCTGTGACCGGCGGACGCGACGGAAAACTGCCTGCAGGGCGTCGCGTCCGCCGCCTTGAACGACAGAAGAATGCGCACATCGCTGCTGGTGTCGCCGCTTGGCTGCGAGTCCAGCGCGCGCGCCAGGGCCG
>JANNVF010000449.1:0-7969 GCA_031414315.1 Hyphomonadaceae bacterium
TCGGCCACCTTCTCCCCTCGCGTGGGAGAAGGGCTGCCTTTGAGAATCCAATGACTATCGCCATCGAACCACCCACCGAAACCGACATCACCGCGCTCCACGCGATGCTCACCGAATCCTACTGGTCGCCCGGCATCCCGCGCGCGCTCGTGGCGACGGCGTGCGCGCATTCGCTCTGCGCCATCGCCCGCGACGACGCGGGCGGGCTGATCGGCTTCGCGCGGCTCGTCACCGATCGCGCGACGTTCGCGTGGCTCTGCGATGTGGTGGTGCTGCCGGAACATCAGGGCAAGGGCCTCGCACGTTCACTCGTGCGCGCGTTCCGTGAACATCCAGAGCTGCAGGGCCTTCGCCGCTGGCTGCTCGGCACCCGCGACGCGCACGGCGTCTACGCGCCGCTCGGGTTCGCGCCGATCGCCGACCCGGCGCGGCTGATGGAGATTCGCCAGCCCGCGCCTTATGGCAAAGCCGCGTCCTAAAACGGCTATCGCTTCGCCGGGCGACCCCTTAAACGGGTCTCCGCGCGGCATGCGAGACGACCGGGGAACCGTAGGGACCCCATGGTCGCGTTTGCCCCGCGCTCTGGCTGCAAACCCAGGGTTTAGAACCCCCAACGCCCTCCGGCGTCCGGCGCGCAAGCGCACCCTTGCCGTCGCTCTGCGGGTGCAAAGCCCCCGCGACGGTGATGCGGACGCCGGAGGGTATCGCCTTCCGAGACAGGACATGACCGAGATCGTCGACGCCTTCACCAGCCTGCTGATCTTCGTGGTGGTGCTGTTTGCCCTGTGGTTCGTGTTCACCGGCGGACTGGCCAAGCGCCGTCAGGGCATGACCACCGTGTACGATTACGAGACGGGCCTGCGGTACGATCGCGGCCAGCTCACGCAGGCGCTGCCGCCCGGCCGCTACCCCACGTGGCCCGCGCCGATCCTGATCGAACGCGTCGACATGCGCGAGCAGTCCCTGGCGGTGACCGGGCAGGAAATTCTCACGCAGGACAATCTCCCCGTCCGCATCAGCGCGGTGTTGCGCTGGAAGATCACCGACGCAGTCGCCTACAAGCGCGGCGCGGTGAACGTGTCGGGGCGCCTCTATGAAGCGGTGCAGATCGCGCTGCGCCGGCGCGTGGGATCGATGACACTCGACGCGCTGCTGGCCGACAGGGTCACGCTCGATGCGGGCCTCGTCAACGACGTCGAGACCGCCAACCTCGGGATCGCGGTCAGCGCGCTCGAGGTGAAAGACATCAATCTCGTCGGCGCCGCCAAGCAGGCCTACGCCGATCTGTGGCGCGCGCAGAAGGAAGGCCTTGCAGCACTCGAGCGCGCGCGCGGCGAGCAGGCGGCGCTGCGTGCGCTCGCCAATGCGGCGCGGATGCTGAAGGGCAACCCGGAGCTGATGAACCTGCGCGTGCTGCAGGCGTTGCAGGGCCAGCCCGGCAAGCCCGCGCCCACCGTGATCCTGGGCGGCGCGCCGGGGCTTGTACCGGTGTCGAAAGACCCGAGCCCGGACACGACGACGGAATGAACGACGCGCATCCCGAAGCCCGCACCGGCTTCATCGCCGCCACGGCGGCGTACGGAATCTGGGGCATCCTGCCGCTCTATCTGAAGCTCGTGGGCTTCGCCAACCCGTGGGAAATCCTCGGCTCGCGCATCCTGTGGAGCATCCCGGCGTGCATCGTCGGCGTGCTGCTGATGGGCGGCTTTGCCGAGACACGCAAAGCGGCCGCGCAACCCGGCGTGCTGCCCGCGCTGGCGCTGTCGTCGCTGTTCATCGCCGGCAACTGGGCGATCTACGTGTGGGCGGTGGCCAACGACCATGTGATCGAGGCGAGCCTCGCGTATTTCCTCACCCCGCTGGTCAACATCGCGTTCGGCGTGACGTTGTTCGGGGAGCGCCTGACGCGGTTGCAGGGCGGTGCCCTCGTGCTCGCAGCCATCGGCATCGTCGCGCAGGCTTTGGCGCTCGGCGCGTTTCCGTGGGTGGCGATCGCGCTGTGCGCGTCGTGGTCGGCCTACGGGCTGGTGCGCAAACAGGCGCCGGTGCCGGCTGCTGGCGGGCTGTTGATCGAAACGCTGATCCTCACCATCCCGTCCGGGCTCGGCCTCTGGTGGCTGTCGACGCAGAAGGCCGGCCTCGCGTTCGATGATTCCACCAGCAACGCCGTGCTCCTCGCGCTGTCAGGCGTCGCTACCGCCTTGCCGCTGATCCTGTTTTCGTTCGGCGCGCGCCGCTTGCGATTTTCCACGCTGGGCATGCTGCAGTTCATCGCACCCACGGCGCAGTTCTTCATCGGCATCGCCTATGGCGAGCCGCTGACGCCGCTGCGGGTCGGCAGTTTCGCGGTGATCTGGGCGGGGCTTGCGCTGTTTACATGGGACGCGATCACCCGCGAACGCCGCCGCGCCACTTCCTAAAGCGTCACGGCCAGCGCAGAATGAGCACAATGACGGAAACCACCTACTACGCGATCGGCGATGTCCACGGGATGGCGAAAAGCCTCGTGGCGCTGCATGCGTTGATCCGTGAGGATCACAAGCGGATCGGCGGCAAGGCCACCGTCATCCACCTTGGCGACTACGTCGATCGCGGCCCCGACAGCCGCCAGGTGATCGAGCTTGCCATGGGGCTGGAGAAACAGGCGGAGAAAACGAAAAACCTCGCGGTGTTTTCACTGCTCGGCAACCACGAACAGATGATGCTCGACGCGTTCGACGACGTGGACGGTACGGCCGACGAGCACTGGAAGATGAACGGCGGCGCCGAAGCGCTGAAGAGCTACGCGCGCGTGACGAACACGACCCCGATGGACGACTGGCGCACCACCATCGACGCCGCTCACGCCGACTGGCTGCGCGCGCTGCCGACGCTGCTGGTGGACGAGAAACGCAAGCTGGTGTTCGTGCACGCGGGTATCGATCCGCTGACGTATCCCGACTGCAAGGACGAAATCCGCATCTGGACCCGCAGCCCGCGCTTCTTCAACGCCGACCGCTGGCCCGACCGGCCGGAACTGGAAGGCCTCCGCGTGATCCACGGCCACACGCCAACGCCGGATTTCGCACCGTACGCCGATCATCGCCGCGTGAACGTCGACACCGGCTGCGTATACGGCGGGCCGCTGACGTGCGTGGTGCTGGCGCCGGGCGAGCAGCAGGTGCGCTACCTGCAGGTCTGACCGCAACGGAGAGCACCATGACGGGATCGTTTCCGGGCGGATGTCGCTGCGGCGCCGTCCGCTACACGCTCGCGGCGGAGCGCCTGCCGCGCACCTACGCGTGCCATTGCCTCCATTGCCAGACGTGGAGCGGCAGCGCGTTCAGCCTGCAGGCCGTCGTGCCGGAGGGCGCCTTCACCGTCACCGGCGACATGGCGATCTACGAGCGGACGACCGAGGATCGCGTCTCGCACCAGCGCGTGTGCCCGGTCTGCTACACCCGCATCTTCAACACCAATTCCGCGCGCCCCGGCATGGTCGTCGTGCGCGCCGGAACACTCGATCAAAGTGACGCGCTGGATGTGGTCGCCCACATCTGGGTGAAGCGGAAGCAGGCGTGGATCGCCATCCCCGACGGCGTGCCGCACTGGGACGACTATGCCCCGCCGGAAGCGATGACCGCAGCGTTGACGGGCTAAGCCCGCGCCTGTCACGCCGGACGATCCATCAAGCAGGCCCAGCCTGGCGCATGTAGATCTGGATCGAATGGAGAAGCAGCCATGTCGATCGCACAGAAAGCCCTCTGGATCATCGAACGCAATTCAAACCGGGATCTCACCCTGACCGGTGTCGCCGAAGCCTGCGGCGTATCGCGCTCGCACCTCGCGCATGCCTTCGGTGCAGCCACGGGACAGTCGGCCATGCGTTACCTGCGCGGCCGCCGGCTGAGCGAAGCCGCGCACGCGCTCGCCAATGGCGCCCCGGACATTCTCGCCGTCGCGCTCGACGCGGGCTACGGCTCGCACGAAGCATTCACCCGCGCGTTCCGCGACCAGTTCGGCGTGACGCCTGAGACGGTGCGGGACCGCAGGAGTGTTCATGGCTTGACGCTGGTGACGCCGATCGAGACACCGCGCGCGCCGCTCAATCGTCCAGCGCCGCCGCAACTCATACGCAGCGATGCGATTCTCGTGGTCGGTCTTGCCGAGCCGATGACCTTCGAGACCACGCACCGCATTCCCGCGCAGTGGCAGCGGTTCGTGCCGTACATGGAGGCCATTGCAGACATCGTGCCGACGATGCCGGTCGGCGTCGCAGCGGCATTCGATGATGCGGGCGCCTACGAGTACATCTGCGCGCTGGAAGTCCGCCGCTTCGGCGAGACGCCGGCAAGCCTCAGGAAACTCAGCATCGCGCCGCAGACCTACGCTGTGTTCCAGCATCGCGGCCACGTGTCCGGCATCAACGACACCTACCTCGCCATCTGGAATGACCTGCTGCCGGAGATGGGGCTCACCGTGCTCGATGCACCGTCGATCGAGCGTCACAACTCCGCGTTCGATCCTTCCACCGGCGAAGGTGGTCTCGAAATCTGGATTCCGGTGGCGGTCTAGCCGAGCGCCGCCAGAACGCGTGCGCCCATCTCCTTCGTCGAGAGCGTCCCACCGAGATCGCGCGTGCGTGCGCCCGCATCGAGCGCCGCTTTTACCGCGTCTTCCAGACGATCCGCGAGATCGACGCGGCCAAGCGACAACCGCAGCGCCATCGCGAACGACAGGATCGCCGCGAGCGGATTGGCGACGCCCTGCCCGGCGATGTCGGGCGCCGAGCCGTGCACGGGCTCGTACAATCCCGGCGTTCCCGCAACCCCCAATGCCGCCGACGGCAGCAACCCGATCGACCCCGTCGACATCGCCGCCTCATCCGAGAGCAGATCGCCGAACAGGTTGTCGGTGAGAATTACGTCGAACTGCTTTGGCGCCTTCACGAGTTGCATCGCGCAGTTGTCGGCAAGGATGTGTTCCAGCTTCACATCCGAATATTCCGCCGCGTGCAGCCTGGTGACTTCCTCGCGCCACAGCACGCCAGTCTCCATCACGTTGGATTTTTCCGCCGAGTGGACGAGGTTGGAGCGCTTGCGCGCCAGTTCGAACGCCACGCGCGCGATGCGGTGGATTTCGCTCGTGGTGTAGACCTGCGTGTCGACGCCGCGCCGCTCGCCGTTCGGCAAGGTTTCAATCCCGCGCGGCTGACCGAAATAGACGCCCCCCGTCAGTTCGCGGACGATGACGATGTCGAGCCCTTCGACGATCTCGCGCTTCAGCGGTGACGCGTCCGCCAGCGCCGCAAAGCAGAGCGCCGGCCGCAGGTTGGCGAACACCGCCATGTCCTGGCGCAACCGCAGAAGGCCCGCCTCGGGGCGGATGGCGCGCGCCACGCCGGCCCACTTCGGCCCGCCAACCGCGCCCATCAGCACCGCATCCGCCGCCTTCGCCCGCGCCACCGTGGCGTCGGAAATCGGCGCGCCTTCGGCGTCGATGGCGGCGCCGCCGAACTGCGCCTCCTCCAACCTGAGTTCCGGCCACACCACGGCGGCCACGCGGCGCACCTCGTCGATGACTTCGGGGCCGATGCCGTCACCAGGGAGCAGGAGCAGGGTTTTGGTCATGGAGCCTTAGTCGCCGACCTGCTTGCGCCCGTCCAGCGCGCCGTTGTCGCGCAGCTCAGCGTTCCGCGACGACGCGAGCGATTACCGGTCTTGGCCAAGCTCCGTGAGGAGCAATGCAATCCTTGCGTCCAGAACCGCCCTCGCCCGATCATAGTCGGCATTCATCGAGGGTGTGTCCGTCCAGTCCCTCGCGTCCGGGCGCGAGAAGGACATCGGCAGATCATCGAACAAGACGACGATATCGGCGGCGCGAAGAGTGTCCGCATCCAGCTGCGTCAGCGGATCGCGGTCGGGATCGATGCCATCCGCCCGGAGCCGCTGCCTGAGCGCCGCCGAGGCATGATCCTCCGGCGTAATTCCGCGTGACATGACGTTGACCGGCACGCGGCCTTGCATCGCCCCGGTGCGCAGAACTTCGCGGGCGATGGCGCTCTTGACCGTGCCGTACTGGCATACGAACAGGACCGTTCGGGGGGTTCCGGCGTCTCGATGGGCACAACCCTCCAAGGCCAGAACGGTGGCGGCGGCCATCCACCGAAGCAGCATCCTGCGAACCACAGCGCTGGAGCCCTGATTGAAATGTGAGATCACAGACATGCGCACGCCTCATGCAGAGGTTGCGCGGTCGTTGGGCTTGCGCCTGACCGGGAAACCGCATGATCCCGGTGACAAAGCGGTAGCAATTTATGTCGAGCGCATCAAGCGACGCTCCCTGCCGGGCCCCAGAGCCGAATCGCTTCCAAAAATACCGCCCCGACGCGTCCAATGTTGACACGCCGGGGCGGATCAGGCCGGGGTGCGACATGCCTTTTCTCGTCGCCGTCGCGCTCGTCACCTTTCTTGGATGCGCCGTCGCCGGCCTCGATCGCGACGCCTCGCGCGCCCTCGTCGCCGTCTCGCATGGCGCGGTGGCGCTGGCGGTCATCGCGCTGCCGCGCACTCGCACGGCGGTGTTCGACGTGTTCAAACGGTTCGCGATCCCGTCGGCGCTCTACGTCGCGCTGCTGATGCAGGCGGCGGTGATGAGCGGGGCGTTCTATTTCGGCGCCTCCGAAACCCCCTACCGCGCCGAGCAGGTGATAGTGGCGCTGGTGGGCTTGGGCTTCTTTTTCGCAGCGGTGGCAGGGGCTGCGACCGCCGTGGGCCGCAACCGGATGCTGGCGGCATTGCTCTGGGTTCCGCTGGCGCTGGCGACGCTGACGATCCTCGATCGGTTCGACGGGCGCGGCGATTTCTTTGGCCTGATCGTTCCGGGCGCCGACAACCGGGTCTCGGCCTCGTTCGCCAGTCCCAACGAAGCGGCGACGGCATTCGCGCTGTTTGCGGTGCTGGCCGCGTTTGCCTGCGTCGACGAGCTGACCCGTCGCCCGGCGCAGGGTGCGGGGCCACTGCCGGCGCTGGCGCGGCGGCTGTTCCTGCCGTCGGCCTCGTTCATCGCCAGCTTCAACCTGCTCATGCTCAGCGGCTCGCGCGCGGGCATCGCGGCCGGCGTGGCCGGGCTTGCGGTGTATTTCCTGGTCGCCTGGCGGCGCGGACAAAAAGGCCGCGCGGGGCCGCGACTCATTCCCGTTGTCGCCGGTGTTGTTGGCGCGCTGGCGCTGGTGGTGGCGGTGACGTCCGGCAGCGCCGCGCTGCGCCGCTTCGCCAACACCACCGAGGCGCGGGCCTCGTATGAAACCTCGTCACAGGCGGCGGTGAAGGCGTGGGGCGAAGCGCCGGTGTTCGGGCACGGTCTGGGCGCTTACGACCTGCTGCCTGCCGGAGCCGAAGGCGCGCCGCTCGATGCGCTGCGCTGGCTGGCGGAGGCCGGCGTGCTGGGAACCGGTCTGCTGGCGGCGGCGATCGGCATGCTCCTGTGGACGCTCTGGCGCGCCGACGATCATGGCCGCAAACCGAGCCGGGGGTTTTCGCTGGCCGCCGGCCTGCTCACCACCGCGCTCGTGCACGGCGCAGCGACGCCTGCGTTGTCGGCGCCAGCCGTGACGGGCGTTCTCGCGGCGTTGCTGGGCGTCGCCGCCGCCTACATCGATCCGCTGGGATCAAGCATGAAAGTGAAAGCCACATCGCGGACGCGCGTGCTGGGCTGATCTAGATAGCCGGCCTGATCGCCGCGCACTCGCCGAACTCATCGCCCATGCGGATCGCCACGGCCTCGGCGCGCGCGCGCGTTTGCGTCGCTTGCAGCAGCGTGCAGGTCTCGTCGGCGGCGGCGAGTTTCACCTGCGCATTCAGCCCGGACCACGCGACGCCAGCGGCCTGCGCGCGCCAGAGCGCGGTCTCCAGATCCCGGGCGCGCCCGGCGTAGCTTTGCGTGACGAACTGCGCGCCGGCGGCGGTTGGCGCGCCCGCGCGGGCAAACG
>JANNVF010000450.1:0-6980 GCA_031414315.1 Hyphomonadaceae bacterium
CTTGAACTGCGCGATCGACTTCTTGGATTTGGTCGCCACCGGCTTCTGGCCGGAAATGGCGGTCAGGGCCTCCATCGCCGACTTCAGCTTCTTGGAATCCGCCACCGCTTCGCCGACACCCATGTTGATCACGATCTTGTCGAGCTTCGGGATCTGCATGTCGTTGGTGTAGCTGAACGCCTCGCGCAGCTTGCCGCGCACTTCCTCGCGGTAGCGCGTCTTCATGCGGGGTTCGTATTTTTCCGCTTCAGACATCGATCGTCACTCCCGAACCCTTGGCGTAGCGCACCTTGCGCGTATGCCCGGCCACGGTGACTTCCTTGAAGCCGACCCGCGTAGCCTTGCCAGTGGACGGATCCTGGATCGCCACATTCGAAACATGGATGGGCGCCTCGAAGCGGTTGATGCCGCCGTTCGGGTCGGCCATCGACGGCTTCACGTGCTTGGACACGACATTGACGCCCTCGACGACCACGCGGTCGGCGAGCGGGATCACCTGCAGCACCTTGCCGACCGTGCCTTTGCTCTTGCCGGTCAGCACGACGACGGTGTCGCCCTTCTTGATCTTCGCGGCCATCAGATAACCTCCGGAGCCAGGGAAATGATCTTCATCTGGTTCTTTGCGCGGAGTTCGCGCGGGACCGGCCCGAAGATGCGCGTACCGATCGGCTCGCCCTGCTGGTTGATCAAAACTGCGGCGTTGGTGTCGAAGCGGATGGTGGAGCCATCCTTGCGCTTGATGTCCTTGCGGACGCGCACGACGATGGCCTTGCGGACGTCGCCCTTCTTCACCCGGCCGCGCGGGATCGCTTCCTTGATGGACACGACAATGATGTCGCCGATCGAGGCGTAACGGCGCTTGGAGCCGCCGAGCACCTTGATGCACATCACGCGTTTGGCGCCGCTGTTGTCTGCGACGTCGAGATTGCTCTGCATCTGGATCATGGTTCGATCCTCACCAATCTTTCAACGTCAGGCCTGGACGGCGCCGACGACTTCCCACCGCTTCAGCTTGCTGCGCGGCGGACATTCCTGGATTTCCACGACCTGTCCGACCTTGAACGTGTTGGACTCATCATGGGCGTGAAACTTTTTCGACCGGCGGACGGTCTTCTTCATCACCGGATGCAGGAACGTGCGCTCCACGTTCACCACCACCGTCTTGTCGCCCTTGTCCGAGACAATCAGGCCCTTCATCACACGCCGAGGCATATCTCGTTACTCCTCAAACCGTTTCCGATGGGCGCTTCTCGCGCAGGACAGTCTTGATGCGCGCAACCATGTTGCGCACTTCGCCCACGCGGGCGGTGCTGGACAGCTGGCCGGTCGCCTGCTGGAAGCGCAGGTTGAACTGCTCCTTCTTCAGCAGCGCGAGCTGATCGGTCAGCGCGCCGGCGTCCATGCCGCGATACTTGGCGATCTGTTGCTTGATCTCGCGAAATTTCATCTAGAGGCCCTCCAGCCGGGAGACGATGCGCGTCTTGATCGGGAGCTTCGCCGCGCCAAGGCGCAGGCTTTCCAGCGCGATGTCGTTGGCCACGCCGTCGATCTCGAACATGATGCGGCCGGGGTGGACGCGGGCGGCCCAGAACTCGGGCGCGCCCTTACCGGAGCCCATGCGGACTTCCGCCGGCTTCTTCGACACCGGCACGTCCGGGAACACCCGGATCCACACCTTGCCCTGGCGCTTCATGTGCCGGGTGATGGCGCGGCGCGCGGCTTCGATCTGACGCGCGGTGATGCGGTCGGGCTCGATCGCCTTCAGGCCGTGCGAGCCGAAGTTCAGCGTGAACCCGGCCTTGGCGGCGCCGTGGATGCGTCCTTTGAACGCCCGACGGAACCTGGTTTTCTTTGGTTGCATCATGGCGGTTAGCTTCCTGCGCCTTCCGTCTCGGGAGCGGTTTCAGGACGACGGCCGCGCGGGCGGGCCGGACGGTCGTCACGATCGCTGCGCGGGCCACGCGGCTGGTCGCGGTCGCGACGCTCGCGCTGTTCGCCGGTGTCCATGGCGCGACGGTCCTGCGCCATGGGATCGTGTTCCATGATCTCGCCTTTGAAGATCCAGACCTTCACGCCGATCTGGCCATAGGCGGTCTTGGCTTCACAGAAGCCGTAGTCGATGTCGGCGCGCAGCGTGTGCAGCGGTACGCGGCCTTCGCGATACCACTCCATCCGCGCGATTTCCGCGCCGCCGAGGCGGCCCGACACGTTGATGCGGATGCCTTGGCCGCCGAGACGCATGGTCGATTGCATCGCCCGCTTCATGGCGCGGCGGAACGCGACGCGGCGTTCGAGCTGTTGCGCGACACCTTCGGCGACGAGCATCGCGTCGGTCTCGGGCTTGCGGACTTCGACGAGGTTCAGGAACACTTCGTGCCCCTCCACCATCTTGCCGAGGTCCTTGCGGAGCTTTTCGATGTCCGCGCCCTTCTTGCCGATCACCACGCCCGGTTTGGCGGTGAAGATCGTGACCCGGCACTTGCGCAGCGGGCGCTCAATGATGATGCGGGAAATGCCCGCGCCGGCGAGCTTCTCGCGCAGCATCTTCCGGATCTTGAGATCCTGATGCAGCAGCCGGCCGTATTCGCCGGTCTTTGCATACCAGCGACTATCCCAGGTCCGGTTGATACCGAGCCGCAGCCCGATCGGATTGACCTTCTGACCCATCAGGCGGCCTCTTGCTGGAGCGTGGAGATGTCACGCATCACAATGGTGAGCTGGGAAAACGGCTTTTCGATCCGCACGGCGCGGCCGCGCGCACGCACGCTGGTGCGCTTCATCACGAGGTTCTTGCCGACGTGTGCCTCGGCGACGACAAGGCTGTCGATGTCGAGGTTATGGTTATTCTCGGCGTTGGCGATTGCCGACTGCAGCAACTTCAGCACGTCGTGTGCGATGCGCTTGCGCGAGAACGTCAGCTCGTTGACTGCCTTTTCCGCGGTGAGACCGCGGATCGACTGGGCGACGAGGTTGAGCTTGCGCGACGAGATGCGCACCATCTTGAGGACGGCGCGCGACTCATTGGCCGCTTGCTTCGGAGGCGCTTTAGGCTTGCCCATCGTTACTTCCTCCGGGCTTTCTTGTCGGCGCCATGGCCGTGGTAGGTGCGCGTCGGCGCGAACTCGCCGAGCTTGTGACCAACCATGTCCTCGCTGACCTGCACCGGGATGAACGTCTTGCCGTTGTGGACTTCAAAGCGAAGGCCAATGAACTGCGGCATGATCGTCGACCGGCGCGACCAGGTCTTGATGCCCTGACGGCCACTGTTCGCGGAGGCCTTCTCGGCCTTGGCGATCAGGTAACCGTCGACGAACGGGCCCTTCCAAACGGAGCGCGGCATCGCTCTCTCCTACTTCTTGGCGTGGCGACGCCGCACGATCAGGCGATCGGACGGCTGGGTTTTGCGGGTCTTGGGACCGCGGGTTTTCTTGCCCCACGGGGTAACGGGGTGGCGACCACCGGAGGTCTTGCCTTCGCCGCCGCCGTGCGGGTGATCGACCGGGTTCATGGCGACGCCGCGAACCGAGGGCTTGCGGCCGAGCCAGATCGAGCGGCCGGCCTTGCCCCAGACTTCGTTCATGTTGTCGGGGTTCGACACCGCGCCGATGGTGGCCATGCAGATGTCCGGCACCATGCGCACTTCGCCGGACGTGAGCCGGATCAGCGCGTAGCCCGTGTCACGGCCGACGATCTGCGCGTACGTGCCCGCCGCGCGCGCCATCTGGCCGCCCTTCAGCGGTTTGATCTCGATGTTGTGGATGATCGTGCCGACCGGGATCGAGCGCAGCGGCATCGCGTTGCCCGGCTTCACGTCGGCCTTTTCGGCCGCGATCACCGTATCGCCCACGCGCAGGCGTTGCGGCGCGAGGATGTAGTTGAGTTCGCCGTCCGTATACTTCAGGAGCGCGATGAACGCGCTACGGTTGGGATCGTACTCAAGCCGCTCGACGGTTGCGGGCATGTCCCACTTGCGGCGCTTGAAGTCGATGATCCTGTAGGTGCGCTTGTGGCCGCCAGCATGACGGAACGCAGTAACGCGGCCCATGTTGTTGCGGCCGCCGGACTTTGTCAGTCCGATCGTCAGCGCCTTGACGGGCTTGCCCTTGTGCAGCTCGGAGCGGTCGACGATCACCAGCTGGCGTCGTCCCGGCGAGGTCGGGCGGAAGGTTTTCAGCGCCATCTCAGAGTCCTGTGGTCACGTCGATCGACTGGCCAGCCGCCAGCGTCACGATGGCTTTCTTGATGTCCGAGCGACGGCCTTCCACGCCCTTGAAGCGCTTGGTCTTGCCCTTCACGCGGATTGTGTTGACCGAAACCACCTTCACCTTGAACAGCGCTTCGATCGCGGCCTTCACCTCGTCCTTGGTCGCTGTCAGCGGGACCTTGAAGACGATCTTGTTCTGGTCGGAGAGCAGCGTCGCCTTTTCGGTGATGATCGGCGCGATGATCGTGTCGTAGTGCTTGAGATCAGCCATCACGCGGCTTCCTTAGGTGCGAAACGGGCGTTGATCGCGTCGATCGCGTCGCGCGTCAGCACGAGATGCTTGCGGCGCAGGATGTCATAGACGTTGAGGCCGGCATTCGGCAGCACGTCCAGGTTCGGAATGTTGCGCGCAGCCAGCGCCAGGTTCGCATCGACTTCCGCGCCGGCAATCACCAGCACGTTTTCGAGACCGAGCTTGGCCAGCTTCTTCTTCAGATCCGCCGTCTTCGGCGCATCCATCTTCGCCGCGTCCAGCACAATGATCTGTCCTGCGCCGGCTTTCGCCGAGAGCGCGTGGCGCAGCGCCATGGCGCGCACCTTCTTGTTCAGCGAGTGCGAATAGTCGCGCGGCAGGATGTTGTGGGCATGACCACCGCCGCGGAAGATCGGCGCGTTCGCCGCGCCGTGGCGGGCCTGGCCGGTGCCCTTCTGCTTGTAGAGCTTGGAGTGCGTGCGGGCGACTTCGCCGCGCGACAGCGTCTTGGAGTTGCCGCCGCGACGCTTGGCGAGCTGGTAGTTGACCATGCGCGCGAGAATGTCGTTGCGCACCTCGGCGATGCCGAAAATGGCGTCGTCGAGATCGACAGAACCGGCGGCGCCGGCTTCCAGGGTTTTGACATCGACCTTCATGATGTTCCTCAGGCCGCTTTCGGTTCTTTGAAGGCCGCTGGCGTCGGCGCCGTGTCCGGACGCTTCATCTTGGCGGCGTCGCGCACTTCGACCCAGGAGTTCTTCGCGCCGGGCACCGCACCCTTCACGAAAATAAGGCCGCGCGCGGTATCGACGCGCACGACCTGGAGGTTCTGGGTGGAGACCCGCTCGTCGCCGAGGTGGCCGGCCATTTTCTTGTTCTTGAAGACCTTGCCCGGATCCTGGCGCTGGCCGGTCGATCCATGGGAGCGGTGGCTCACCGACACGCCGTGGG
This sequence comes from Hyphomonadaceae bacterium, assembly GCA_031414315.1. GTDB lineage: Bacteria > Pseudomonadota > Alphaproteobacteria > Caulobacterales > Aquidulcibacteraceae > VFBF01. Next base: position 5,409 of record JANNVF010000450.1, read on the forward strand.
TGGCGCGCAGGCCGCCGAAGTTCCAGCGCTTCATGGCGCCGGCAAAACCCTTGCCGATCGAGGTCCCGGCGATGTCGATGTACTGGCCCGGCGCGAAATGGTCGGCGGTGATTTCTGCGCCCACCGGCACCAGCAGATCAGCGCTGTCGACGCGGAATTCCACCACCTTGGACTTCGGCTCGACGTTGACCTTGGCGAACTGGCCGCGGTCGGCCTTGTTCATCCGCTTCACCTTCGGCGCGCCCGCGCCGAGAACGACCGACACGTAGCCGTCCTTCTCCTGCGTGCGCTGCGCGACGACCGTACAGCCGTCGAGGCTGAGCACGGTGACAGGCACGTGCGCGCCGTCCTCGGCGAAGAGGCGCATCATGCCCATTTTCTTGGCGATCACACCGGTGCGCATGGCGATTACCCCAGAACCTGGATCTGCACGTCGACGCCGGCCGACAGGTCGAGCTTCATGAGCGCGTCCACCGTCTGCGGCGTGGGCTCGACGATGTCGAGGACGCGCTTGTGGGTACGGATTTCGAACTGCTCGCGGCTCTTCTTGTCGATGTGGGGCGAGCGGTTGACCGTGAATTTTTCGATGCGGGTCGGCAGCGGGATCGGACCACGCACCTGCGCGCCCGTGCGCTTGGCGGTGTTGACGATCTCCAGCGTCGACAGGTCGAGCGTGCGGTGATCGAACGCCTTGAGCCGGATCCTGATGTTCTGCGCCATGCCAATTCCCTCGCCGGCCTTGCGGCCCGCTTCTTCCACACGCCGGCGTCCCGACGTTTCCGCAACCCTTCAGGGCCGGTGACTGACGATGTCCGCGAAGATCGCGATCCCAAAACGAGGAAAGCGGGGCTTGCCGCCCCGCATCGTCGGGCCCTGTCAAACGACGGGGTATATCGCGTGGTCTTGCGGTCCGCGTCTAAGCTTGCGCTTACAGCCGGCCCTTAAGAGGCGTGCTTCTACTGTGGGGAGAATGCCGGCGTCAAGCGCGCGGGTGGTCTTCGCACGCACGAATTTCACCCGGCGATGCGGTGAATCCAGGCTCCGAACGCTCACCCCGGAGGCGAAACCGTGCTCCCCGGGACACGGTTATCCACATTGACTTCACAGGCCGGGGGCATGGCGTTGGCGAGCGGCGACCAGCGGCCTATCTGGGGGACAGCCCGCAAGAATGCGGCGAGCCTACATGGTGGATCCCTATGAAAGCATTTGTATTTGGAGCCGTGGGCGCTGTCGCGCTCCTGGCCGCCGCTCCGGCCTTCGCCGCGACCGGCTACGTCGGCGCAGCCTACACCCGCGCCGAAGTCGACACCGGTCTCGGTGACACCGACGCCGACGCGTTTGGCGTGGAGGGCGCGGTTGCGTTCGACGCGACCGCCAGCCTGGGCCTCGATATCGACGCCGCCTACGCCGACAGCGACGATTCCGACAGCTCCACGGGCGCCGCAGCGCACCTGTACGCCAAGGGTCCGACCTACAAGTTCGGCGCGTTCGTCGGTCTCGCTGACGCCGGCGACACCGTCTACAGCGTGGGTCTGGAAGGCCAGAAGAACCTCGGCCAAGTCACCCTCGCGG
>JANNVF010000451.1:0-13360 GCA_031414315.1 Hyphomonadaceae bacterium
CGCGAATATCCACGTCGCCGCCGTGCGCGCGCGCGATTTCCCGTGCCGCACTCAGGCCAAGCCCCGCCCCAGCGGCAGTCGCACCGGCCTTTTCGCCGCGCACGAACGGCCTGAACACCTTCTCGCGCTCCGCCGCATCAACGCCCGGGCCATCGTCGGCCACCTCGATGATCGCATCGGCGCCTTGCGCAACAACGGTGACGCGCGCCACCGCGCCGTACTTCAGCGCATTGTCCACGAGATTGTCGACAAGGCGCTTCAGGCCCAGCGCCTGTCCCGTGATCACCAGCCGGTCGGGCCCTTTGTAGCTCACTGGCTGCCCGGCTTCCGCGCGATCGTCAGCGAGACTCTGCACCAACGCCGCGAGATCAAGCCGGATGCGCGCCTCACGCGTTGGATCATCGCGCGCGAAGGCGATGAACGACGAGACCAGCGCATCGATCTCCGCTGCCTCCTTCACCAGCTTGTCGCGGATCGCGGGATCGGCGTTTTCCGCCACAAGGCGCATCCGCATCAGCGGCGTGCGCAGATCGTGCGCGACTGCGGCAAGCATTTCGGTGCGTTCCGCCACGAGCGCGCGCAGCCGTGACTGCATCGCGTTCACCGCCCGGGCAGCGGTGCGCAGTTCACGCGGTCCTTCTTCGCGCACCGGCGCTTCACCCGGATCGACACCGACGCGGCGCGCACTATCGGCAAAGCGCTGGATCGGCGCGGCCAGTCGACGCGCGAACAGCAGCGCCAGCAGCAGCAAAATCACCAGCGTTGCGCCGATGCCCAGCGCCGCACGCCCGATCCAGTCGAGCGTTTCGGCGTTCGACTTCTGGCGCATGGTGAACCAGCGCCCGTCCGGCAGTTCGGCGGCAACCACGAATCCAGACATCAGCACTACACCCGGCGGCGGCGGCGCAAACAGCGGCGGCTCCGGAGGCTGCGGCACTTCAGGTGGCGCGGGCGGAGCAGGCGCCTCCGGCGGCGCTTGGTGGGCGCCTTGCGGCTCCATAGGCGCTGGCGGCGCCTCGCCCTCCCTGAAGCGTTCGATCCTTTCGATACGCACGCGATCCCGGTGCGCGCGCACGTGGTCCTCGCGGGCCTCGCTGTGCGCGCGTGCGCCCCGGCGACGATGTTCCTCCATCGCGCGACGATCGTTCATCACGCGGAACTCTTCGGTGCGCACACGGAAAACTACGACGTCGGAAGGCGTGGGATCAAACGCGACGATCACCTTCTTGGGATCAACACCGAGACGCTCCGACAGATCGCGCGTCAGCAGACGGCCCGGCCGCGGCATCGCGCCCGTGCGCGGGCGCTCCTTGGTGGTCGACCATTTGGCGTTGCCCCGGGGCGGCGCGCGGCCTTCCTTGGTCGCTGTGTAGCCTGCAACGAACGCGTCGAGCACTTTGTCACCGCGCATCACGTCCGGCGGGCGCGGCGGCAGCATCACCACGGCGGCGAGGTTGACGACGTAAGCCGCCGCCAACGCGATCGCCACCAACAGCGCGAGGTGCGCAGCAATCGGCAGGCCGCTTTTGGGCGTTGGGGGTTCAGGGGGTTCGCTCACGCCGGGCTTGCTCATGCCGGACCCGGCTTGGCGGTGAAGAGATAGCCCTCACCACGCACCGTGCGAATGAGTTCGCCGGTGTCGGGACGCTCCAGCTTTTTGCGCAGACGGCTGACCTGCACGTCCACCGCGCGATCGAACACTTCGGAATCGTTGCTGAACGCGAGATCAAGCAGCTGATCGCGCGAGAGCACGCGCTGCGGTCGTTCGATGAACGCGCGCAGCAGCCGGAACTCACCAGTGGAGAGGGTCACCAGCACCCCATCGGGATCGAGCAGTTCGCGGCGCGCGAAGTCAAACCGGAAGCCGGCGAACCGCGTCGCCTCCGTGGCGCCACGCCTGGACTCCGTGTCGCGCGCACGGCGCAGCACGGCGCGCGCGCGCGCGACGAGTTCGCGCGGGTTGCACGGCTTCGACAGATAGTCGTCAGCGCCCACCTCAAGGCCGATGATCCGGTCGGCGTCATCGCCGAGCGCCGACAGCATGATCACCGGAGGCCAGCCCCGCGCCGCCAGACGCCGCGCCGCAGACAGGCCATCCTCGCCCGGCATCATCAGGTCGAGCACCACAAGGTCGGCGCCATCGGTATCGAGCAGGCGGTCCATCGCGGCCGCGTCGGGAGCGGACGCGGCGCGGAACCCGGCCTTGGTGAACACCTCGGCAAGCCCCGTGCGGATATCGGCGTCGTCGTCGACGATCAGGACGCGGGGCGTCGCGACCGATGCAGCGCTGGGTAGATCGGATCAGAGGCCATGGGCATTGTCCCGTAAGAGGAACATGTGGGGTGTTGCACCTGTGTTTCAGCCATGAAGCACCCGCGACGCAATCGGTCGCGATGCTGCAAAGGGCGGGGTTCATACCCCAGTCCGGCGCTGTCGCGACCCTTCCAGGCCATGCGAACGCCAACCAGAGAAGAGGAACACTCATGAAATCCAGGTTACTGCTCCTGAGCGCTGCGGTCGTCGCTATCGGCGCCGGCGGGGTGTTCGCCGCCCATGCCCAGCCCCACCGCGACCGCGGCGAGCGCATGGAAAAGCATCGCATCGAGCGCCGGATCGAGATCTCGCGGATCGACGCCAACAGCGACAAGTTCATCACGCGCGCAGAGGCCCAGACGGAAGCGGAACGCGTGTTTGCCGACATGGACGACAATCACGACAACAAGCTCGACGCCGCCGACCACGGTCCGCGCGGCCACCATGCCATGCATCGCGTGGAGATCCGGCGCGACGGCGGCGGCGAAACCGAAGAGGACGTGGTCATCGAACACGGCGCTGCGCCGCCCGCCCCGGGCGGTGGAGGCCGCGAAGTGATCATCCACCGTGAGGTGCGCAAGGACGGCGGCCGCCACCACGGCGGCCGGGGCGGCCATCCGCGCCCGCCGATGTTCATGATGATCTTCGCCAACAGCGAAGAGGCTGACCGCAACGGCGACAACGCGTTGTCGAAGGAAGAATTCGTCGCCCAGCAGCTGCGCTTCTTCGACGCGGCAGACGCCAACGGCGACGGCAAGATCAAGTTTGATCCGCCGCCCATGATGGAGCCGCCGCAGCCGCCCGAACCGCCTGCTCCTCCCGCACCGCCGCAACCTCCGCGTCGGTAAGGGTCAGCGCCGGCGGCGGCTTCCCCCTGCCCGCCGTCGGCGCACGTTCTTGATTGGCCACTGGAGATTTTCGCGGTGAGCGTTCACGCCGCCTTGGTGAAAATCTCGGGCGTGATCGGTTGCACGACGGGACTGTCAAACGAGAGCTTGCCCGCAGCTTCCAGCCGCCGGTACGGCACGAAGATCTGCATGCCTTCACCGCTCGAACTCTCGATGTGGACAACAAGCGCCTCCACGCTCTTGCCATCGGCTGTCATGCGGCCGTCGAACGCGAGACCCGCGAGGAAAATGCGGCCCTGCGCCGCTTCCTGACGAAACCCCATGATCAGCCCGGAGATGTGGTCGTTCGGTGTGGAGCGGTCGATCGGCAGGTCGACGTTGACGTGGGTGCGCTCACCGCCGTGGCGCATGGCCGCGCCGAAGGGTGCAAACGAGCCGCCCAGTTCAAGCACCTTGGATGCTTCGCCGAACAGGTAGTCGAACGTGTCCTGCACGTCCTTCTGTGTCGCCTCGATACCCATGGCGGTCTCCGGCACGGCGGCAGCGCCGCGTTTCAGGCCTTAGCGCCTGCTCAACGGCGGCGCCAGCGACACGACGTCATTTCCGCTGCGTAGCATCTCACGCGGCGGCGCGACGCTTGGCTTCATCGAGATAGCGCCGCCCGTCCTGGTCGAGCGCGCCGGCCGATTGCATGCGCTCCATGGTCGACACGACCTGACGCCATTCCACCCCGGTTCCGGTGGTGCCGGCCATGCGCCAAAGGACACCCCAGTGATCGCGCTGAGCGGCGGGATCACGGGGGTTGGCCTCGCTGATCTGGCGGACAAGGCCAAGACCCTCCTCGAACGCGGCTTTCGCGCCTGCGGCGTCGTTGGCCGCGCGGCGCAATTCGCCCTTGAGGTTGAGCGTCTGGGCAACGCCGCGCTTGGCGTCTGCGGGCGGCAGCGCGTTGCCGAGGCGGCGGCGAATGCTGAGCGCCTCCTCGACGAACTTCTGCGCGGCTTCGTGATCCTTTCCGGACGCGGCGGCGGCGGCGCATTTCTCCAGCACCTCGCAGACACCCCGCGCCAGCGTGCTGTCGGTGGGGGCGGATGCGCCGAGGCGTTTGGCCCCGTCCAGCGCTTCGGCAAAGGCGGCGCGCGCCTTGCCGTGCTCGTTGGTCATCAGGGCCGCGTCTCCCAGCAAGACATGCCGGATAACAGCGTCGCGCGGCGTCCCCGACGCCTTGCCGAGAGCGATGGCCGCCTCAGCGTGCGCCAGCGCGCCCGGACCGTCATTGGCGGCGATTGCGATCAGACCAAGTTCACACCGCGCAAGACCACGTTCAGCGTCATTGGCGGCGGCATCGAGAGCGGTAGTTGCGGCCTCATTGGCGGCGTCAAGCTGCTGACCGATACCGCGCAGACGGGCGAGGTAGATGCCGTCCCAGAACTGCCGGGGCTGGAAGTTAAAGAGGTGCTCGTAGGCGTACTTCGCGCGGGGCGCATCGACGCTGAACGCGAGCGCGCCGAGTACCCGCCACCGATCGGCGCCGCGCTGCCCCGCAGCTTGCGCAGCCGTCTGCAGCGCTTCAAATCCCTTGTCGATGTCGCCGGCGGCGATATCGCGGGCGGCGGCGCGGTCGACGGAGTCACCAGCGTTCGCCAGCGTGTCGGCGGCGCGCGTCTGGGCGGCGACGACTTCAGGACTGAGGGGCGCGCCCTTGGGACCGCGCCGGGCGCTCAGCGCGGCGTCGACGCTGGCGCCGGGACCCTTTGAGCCACTTGTCGCGGCGGCAGACGGCGCCGGCTGGCCGCGCTGGGGCTCCTGACGACGAGGCTCTTCGCGGCGAGGCTCCTCACGACGGGCCTCCGCTTTCTCCTTGTCCTTGCCTTTCGGCGCGGGCGCCTCGTCCTTGTCCTTCTTTTTCCAGAACATGCTTGCCGCCGTGGTTGCTCAAGCGGCCCGCGCCGCTCCCCTGCCTGCCAAGGAACACAAAGGGTGCGGGGGCTTCAAGCCCGGGCCGCCGATAGGTCGCAGTCAGCCACGCTGGAAGGATCAGGCGCGGACGACGCCGGCCCCAGCCTCAGCTCGCCCCAGCGCCGCCAGCGTCGCCTTCACGATCCCGTCCGCGTCCAGCCCCGCCTGGGCGATCATGGCGGCGGGCGAGGCATGATCCTGGAAGATGTCGGGCAGGGTCAGCGTGCGAATTTTCACGCCGCGAGTGAGCAGGCCGTCGCGGGCCATGAACTGCAGCACGAACGCGCCGAAGCCGCCCTCCGCGCCCTCCTCGATGGTGAGCAGCACCTCGTGCTCGCGCGCGAGCCGGCGGATGAGGTCCTCGTCGAGCGGCTTGGCGAACCGCGCGTCGGCGAGTGTAGTGGAGAAACCGAGCGCGGCCAGCTTGTCGGCGGCCTTCGCTGCATCGGCGAAGCGCGAACCGAACGAGAGCAGCGCCACGGTCGTGCCTTCGCGCACGATGCGGCCCTTCCCGATCTCCAGCGGTTCGATCTTCTCCGGCATCGCGAGGCCCAGCGCCTCGCCGCGCGGATAGCGCACCGCGCTTGGACAATCGTCGATTGCCACGCAGGTGGCCACCATGCGCGCGAGCTCCACCTCGTCGGCGGCGCCCATCACCACGAAGCCCGGTAGCGCGCCGAGATAGCCGATGTCGAAGCTCCCGGCGTGCGTGGCGCCATCGGCGCCGACCAGACCCGCGCGATCGAGCGCGAAGCGCACCGGCAGTTTCTGGATCGCCACGTCGTGCACGACCTGATCGTAGCCGCGCTGCAGGAACGTCGAATAGATCGCCGCGAAGGGCTTCATGCCATCGGCGGCGAGACCGGCGGCGAACGTCACCGCATGCTGCTCGGCGATGCCGACGTCGAACATGCGATCGGGATGCCGCGCACCGAAGATGTCGAGGCCGGTGCCCGAAGGCATCGCCGCTGTGATCGCCACGATCTTCGAATCGGCATCGGCCAGTTTGGAAAGCGTTTCGCCGAACACAGTCTGGTAGAGAGGCGGCCCGGCCTTGCCCTTCTGCTGCTCGCCGGTGACGACATTGAATTTGGAAACGCCGTGATACTTGTCGGCCGCACTTTCCGCCGGCGCGTAACCGTGGCCCTTGTGCGTGCGCACATGCACGAGCACGGGCTTGTGGTCGATGGCGGCGGCGTTCTTCAGGATCGGGATCAGCACATCGAGATCGTGTCCATCGACGATGCCGATGTAGTGGAAGCCCAGCTCCTCAAAGAGCGTGCCGCCCTGCACCATGCCTCGCGCATATTCCTCCGCCTTCTTGGCGACATCCGCCATCGGCTTGGGCAACGCCTCGGCGACCTTGCGCGCAGCCTTGCGAATGGTCCGGTACGTCTGACCCGAGAAGCGCCGCGCGAGATAGTTGCTCATCGCGCCGACGGGTGGCGCGATCGACATGTCGTTATCGTTGAGCACGACGATCAGCCGCTTGGTGGACGCCGCTGCGTTGTTCATCGCCTCGTAGGCCATGCCCGCCGACATCGAGCCGTCGCCGATCACGGCGATCACGTGGTTGTCGCGGCTGGCGCGGTCCCGTGCGACCGCAAATCCCAAGGCCGCTGAAATGGACGTGGCCGCGTGCGCCGCGCCGAACGGGTCATACGCGCTCTCTGCGCGCCGGGTGAAACCGGAGAGCCCGTTTTCCTGACGCAGCGTGCGGATGCGATCACGCCGGCCAGTGAGGATCTTGTGCGGGTAAGCTTGGTGGCCGACGTCCCAGATCAGCACGTCGTCTGGCGTGTCGAAAACGTAGTGCAGCGCCACGGTGAGTTCGACGACGCCGAGGCCGGCGCCCAAGTGCCCGCCGGTTTGCGACACCGCATCGATCGTCTCGGAGCGCAACTCGTCGGCAAGCTGGCGTAGCGACGTTTCCGGCAGCGCCCGCAGATCTGCGGGCAGCGAGACGGTGTCGAGCAGCGGGGTGGCGACGGTCATGGGCGCTTTCGGTCCCTGCTGCGGCGTTCCCGCCAAGGTGCCTGAACATTACGCCGCGTTCATGGCGGCGCGAAGGTCAATACCGGCGTTCGACGATGAAATCGACCGCATCGCCCAAGACTTTGGACCGCGAGCCGAAAAGCGCGAGGTGGTTCTTTGCCTGTGCGGCGAGAAGGCGCACCCGTTGCTGCGCCCCTTCAACGCCCAGCAGGCTGACGAGGTTCACCTTGCCGGCGGCGGCGTCCTTGGCCACCGCCTTGCCGGTGTCCGTCGCTGAGCCCGCAACATCGAGCAGGTCGTCGGCCATCTGGAAGATCACGCCGACGTCGGTGGCGTAGCGGGTGAGCGCGTGGCGCGCGTCGTCCGGGGCGCAGCCGATGAGCGCGCCCGCCTCCACCGCGAACGAGATGAGCGCGCCGGTCTTCATCCGGTTCATGCGCGCTACCGCCGCCATGTCGCCGGCGACGGTCTCGCCGGCCATGTCGATCATCTGGCCGCCGACCATGCCGAGCGGGCCCGACGCCTTCGCCAGCGCGGTGACCAGCAGGCAGCGCATCTGCGGATCGCGGTGGGTGGCGGGGTCGGCGAGGATCTCAAACGCGAACGTCAGCAGCCCGTCACCGGCGAGCACGGCGGTCGCCTCGTCGAACTTCCTGTGCACCGTGGGCAGGCCGCGCCGTAGGTCGTCGTCGTCCATGCACGGCAGATCGTCGTGGATCAGCGAATAGGTGTGGATGAGTTCGACCGCCACGGCGGTGCGCAGGAGCGCGGTCTCGTCGGCGTCGAACAGCCGGCCCGCCTCCAGCACGAAGAACGGCCGCATCCGCTTGCCGCCAGCCAGCGCGGCGTAGCGCATCGCTTCAAGCAGGCGTTCTTCCGGCCCCTGCGCGGGCGGCAGGAGCATGTCGATCGCGGCGGTGGTCCGGTCGGCGGCGTCGCGAAGGCGGGCGTCGAGTGTCTGCATCGAGCGGCCTTAGCAGAGCGGCGCGGGCACGCAAGCGTATCGGGCGGACAACGGTCGGGCGATCCACATTGACCGACGCGCACGCTTTCGCACACTGACGTCGCGCCGGAGACGCTCATGACTGTCGAAAGCATTGCCGATCCCGATGTGAGAGCGGCGTTCAATACGTTCCCGCCCCGCCTCCGCGCGCCGTTGCTGAAGCTGCGCGGGCACATCCTGGCCACGGCCGCGCGTACACCCGGCGTCGGCGCCTTGACCGAAACACTGAAATGGCGCGAGCCTGCTTACCTGCCAAGCACCCCGCGCACCGGCACGACGATCCGGATCAACGCGGTGAAAGGCGCCGACGATCTCTACGCCGCCTACTTCCACTGCCAGACCACGCTGGTGCAGACATTCAGGACGCTCTACCCCGACACATTCATCTACGAGGGCAACCGCGCCATCATTCTTTCAACGCGCAGGAGGCCGCAGACAACGCCGCTGCGCCACTGCATTGCACTGGCGCTAACGTACCACCTGTCGGTGCGCGGGTGACGGCCTTAACCCCACATCTGCACGAACTCCGGAAGGTGCGGCAGGAAGTCGATCGTCCCGTGCAGGAGCACACAAAGCAGCAGGCTGCGCGTGCGGGTCCACAGGACACCGAACAGGATCGACACCGGCGAGAGCGTGGCGATGGTGAAGGCCGCGACCTGCCAGGGATCGGTTGACCAGCCATCCACACCGGGGCCGCCGCGCAGAAACAATCCGGGCGCATGCGCCAATGCGAAGATCGTCGAGGTGACGAGGATCGCCGCGACCGGTAACCGCGTCACCGTCTCCAGGCGCGTCTGCAGGCAGGCGCGGAACAGGAACTCCTCGCACAGCCCCGCCTCCAGCGAGATCCACACAAACGACAGCGGCGCAGCCCATACCAGCGTCACCACGGCGGGATGCAAGTCGCCGAGCTGGCGCAGGCTGGGCGTCACGACCGCCAGCAAGCCAAGCAGGATCGCGGCGAGCACGAGCAAGGTGCGCCAGAACACGACCGCCGGAATGCGGTTCGCCAGCATCGGGGCGACGCGTCCGCCGACGAACGCAATCAACAGCGCCGGTAGCGCCACGTGCGCCAAAAGCTTCACCGCAATGATCGCGACGTCCTGCAGCCGTCCTGCGGGAATGGCGTCGCGCACCGCGCCGAGCCCCCAGCCGAGAAAGACCACCGCGTAGACGAGCAGAAAAATGGCGAGCACGCCCAACTCGGCGCCCGGTCGACGCACATCCGGCGGCGTAACATTTGCGCCCCGTGTCAGCAGCCACGCCACGCCAGACAGCGTGAGACCGAAAACCCCCATGGAGATCAGCGGAAACGTCCAGTCGGCGCCATGCGCGCGCAGGTAAAGGACGCTCACCGCCCAGGTCGCGGCGTATGCGCCGAGCGCCATCAGACCGGCCGCCATGTGCCGTGCCGGTCTTCGGTTCTCCGCCGTCGCCACGTCCGCAACCATCGTCGTTCCTCTGGGTTCTATTTGTCTTGCGCCGGGATGCAGCTGGCGGCGCGATCGGATGCAGCGATCTGGACGCAGCGGCGGCGGCGCGGCATGGTCCGGCAAAACGGGGAAACACCATGAGGCAGACGATCATTGCGGCGGCGGCCGTGTTTCTATCCCTGACCGGCGCCGCAAGCGCCCAGCCCGCATTACCCTCCCCCCCGCCAGACTACGCCGCGCCAGCTGCATGGCTTTGCCTGCCGGGCCGCTCCGACGCGTGCGCGACAGACCTGACCACCACGGTGGTGGCTGCGAACGGGACGTTGACCCGCGAGACTTACCGCGCCGATCCCAGCGCGCCGATCGATTGCTTCTATGTCTACCCGACGGTGTCGACCGATCCGACGCCGAACAGCGACATGACCGCTGACCCGGCGGAGACCTACGTCATCGCGCAGCAGTTCGCCCGCTTTGGCGGCGTGTGCCGGCCGTTCGCCCCGCTCTACAGGCAGGTGACGCTCGCCGCGCTGCGCGCGCTGATGACGGGCCAACCCGTCGCCGCCGACCGCGCGATGGCGTACGCCGACGTGCAGGCGGCATGGCGGTATTATCTCGAGCATCACAACAATGGTCGCGGCGTCGTGCTCATCGGGCACAGCCAGGGCGCGGGCATTCTCACCGCCCTGATCGCCAGCGAGATCGACGGCAAGCCGGTGCAATCAAAACTGATCTCCGCGCTCATTCTCGGCTCGAACCTGCCCGTGCCGCGCGGGCAGGCCGTCGGCGGCGCATTCAAGACCGTTCCCACGTGCGCGAGCGCCGATCAGACTGGTTGCGTGATTTCCTATGTATCGTTCCGCGACACCGTCCCGCCACCCGCGTCATCGCGTTTCGGCGTCCCGCAAACCGGCGGCCCCGTGCCGCTGCCCGCCAGCGTCGACTTCGCTGCCGCGTGCGTCAATCCCGCCGCCCTGTTGCGCGGAACGTCCGAGGCGCCGCTGCATTCCTACCTGGCCGCCGCCGGTCGCGCGATTGTAACCTCGGCGTCGCCACCCGTGTGGGCGACGGGAAAGACCGTGGACACCCCATTCGTGTCCACGCCGAGCCTGTTGAGCGCACACTGTGTCTCCACGCCGACCCACACGTATCTGTCGGTGAAGGTGAACGCCGACGCTGCCGACCCGCGCACCGACACGATCCTCGGTGACGTCGTGATCGCTGGCGCTGTCCAACCTGACTGGGGCCTGCACCTCATCGACGTAAACCTGGCGATGGGGGATCTGGTCGAGATCGTTGGCAGACAATCGGCGGCGTATCGCGCTTCAAGGTAACTGTCTGCGTCAGCGCGGGTTCCAGGTGAGCGCTTCGGTGCGATAGCCTCGCGCGGCGGCGCGGGCGATGAGATCTGTCTTCAGCGCGTCGGAGATGGTGGCGTCGCGCGTGAGAATCCAGAGGAAGCGTCCTCGCGGCTCGCCGACAATGGCCCACGCATAGTCCGGCGCAAGATCAAGCACCCAGTAATCGCCTACGAAGAACGGCCCGAAGAAACTCACCTTCAGTCTGGCGTTGCTCGTTGCATCGACGATCTTGGCGCGCCCGTCCACCGACGATGTGCGCCCATCCGCCTTCGTGCACTCGTTGCGCACGCCGATCAGGCCGTCGGGACGTTTGGTGTAGCGCGCCGTCGCCGCCACGCAGCCCATTTCGAAGCTGTTGGGAAACCGCGCCGCCTCGTGCCAGAGCCCGCCGTACCGGTCGAGATCGACTGTCGACACCGTAGCCAGCGGCGGTTGCTCTGCGCGGTTCACGGGCGGAGCGTTGACACACGCGGCGAGCACACCGGCGAGGGCCATGCCGGCGACAAGCTGGATAGAGTTCAGTTTCATCACCGCTAGTACGCGCGCACCTGGCAATTGGGTCCGGCTAGCCGATCTTTGCGGGCTCGCTTTTCGCGCCGTCCGGTCCGAGCACGATCTGCTCGACCTTCAACTGCGCGTCCTTGAGCTTGGCCTCGCAGTGGGCCTTCAGCGCCGCGCCGCGCTGGTAGAGTGCAATGGAGTCCTCCAGCGCGACATCGCCACGCTCCATCTGCGCGACGATTTTCTCCAGTTCGCCGAGCGCCTGCTCGAACGACATGGTGGCGGGGTCAGGGGCGTCTCGACTCATGGCCGGAACTTAGGGGCTGCGGCGGCGAGATCAAAGGCGCCGAACGTAGGTTCGGTAGGACCAGTAGTTGTCGCCCCGGTCATAGACGCACCGCCAGCCCCACGAGAGGAGGACCGGACGCATCATCCGGTTGAACCAGCCGTGGGCGCAGACGATGACGTTCTGGCCGCGCAGCGCCTGGGCAGCCAGGGTCGCGGCGGCGGCCTCGGCCCGTTGCTCGGACTCCCGGCGGGTTTCCCCACCCCGCGCCAGCCCCAGCCACCACGAGATCCGCGCGTAGACGCCCCAGCGACGGGGCTTGCGGCGACCGAAGATCGGGGGTGGCGGCAGCGGCGCTTCGATGAACACCGGATCGTGGATGACCTCGCGCGCACCAGCGATGGCGGCCGCCGTCTCGCAGGCGCGTCGCAGGGTGCTGGCGTATAAGACGTCGGCTTCGCGGGCCAGAGCGAGCAGAGAGTCCGGCGGCGTCTGGCCCGGGGTCAGCCCCGCCAGATCGTAGCCCTTCCACCACTCGATATACTCACGCCACGTCAGGCGCGCCTTGCGGTCGCCCTCGGGCCTGCCGTGGCGGACAATGACGATCCAGCCGGGCTTGTCGCCCTTTCCGGTCACCCCTCCGGCGCTGGCCGTCTGGTCGGCACGCTCCATCCCCGCTCCGCGTCGCGGGCGCCATCTCCCCGGGAGAGGTCGTCAGCCGCGCGAGATGCATCCCGATTTCTGATGATCGGCTGCCGTGCACGGATACAGGGGGGCGCCTTGAGAGACAACCGCCTCCTTGCACGCCGGTAAGGTGGTGTGTCCCAGATCACGCACGGCACTCAGACCGCGAGAGCGCCTACGAAGGCGGCGGATGCTGACGCAAGGGCGGCAAGGTCGTAGCCGCCTTCCAGGCTCGCCACGATGCGCCCCTTGGCCGAGCGACCTGCCGCCGCCCTGAGCTGCGTCCCGGCCCAGGCGTAGTCGGCGTCCTCCAGCGCCATCTCCGCCAGCGGGTCGGCCCGGTGTGCGTCGAACCCGGCCGAGACCAGAACCATCTCCGGCGCGAACGCCTCGATCGCCGGCAGTACCGCCATCTCCATCGCCCGACGCCACTCGATGCTGCCCGCTCCGGCCGGCAGTGGGGCGTTGACGACGTTGCCGGCGATGCCGGTTTCGCTCACGCGCCCGGTGCCGGGATAGAGCGGCGATTGGTGGGTGGAGGCGAACAGGAGCCGCGCCTCCTTCTGCGCCACCGCCTGGGTGCCGTTGCCGTGGTGGACATCGAAGTCGATGACGCAGACGCGGGCGAGGCCGTGCGCCTCCAGCGCATGCAACGCGCCGACCGCGATCGAATTGAAGACGCAGAAGCCCATCGCCTGCGCGGGCTCGGCGTGGTGGCCGGGCGGGCGGACGGCGCAGAACGCCGAGGTGTCGTCGCCGGCCATCACCGCGTCCACCGCCGCGACCACCGCGCCTGCGGCGCGCCACGCCGCTTCGCGCGAGCCGTCGGAGAGAAACGTGTCGCCGGTGTCGAGCGCGACCATGCCTTCGCCGGCTTTTGGAAACATGGCCTCGATGGCGCTGACGTAGGCGGACGGATGCACCCGCTCGATCGCCGATCGCGCCGCCCAGGGCGCCTCGCGGCGCACAAGCGGAAACGC
>JANNVF010000452.1:0-10693 GCA_031414315.1 Hyphomonadaceae bacterium
CGCGAGACCTTCAGCCAGGTTCTCGACGACGACATCCCGTTCTTGGATGCCCCGTCGGCCCGGGCGCGGAGAGCACGTCGCCCGGGCCGATGATTGTTTTGAGCGGTCTGCATGCACATCGCGGATCGCAATTTTCCACGCCTTGCGGTCCCGCCCGCGCGAGACTAGGTTCCCGGCCTCCGAAAATGTGCCGCCTTAGCTCAGTTGGTTAGAGCACTGGTTTGTGGAACCAGGGGTCCCCGGTTCGAGCCCGGGAGGCGGTACCATTCGCGACGCGGGCGGCTTACAGCGCGGCGTCGGATGAGGGCGAAACCCCCAGAATTTCAGCAATGACCGTCGCTGCGGTGTCGGCGGCTGCGGCCGGCGTCATCGAGGCGACGTTGATCGCCCGCGCAGCGCCCAGGGCGACGGGCAGCTGAGCGTCGCCAAGCGGGGCAAGCAGGATGGCGAGCATCGCCTTGCCGTTGCGGACGGCGTGATCGATCTCCACACCCACCCAGCGGCTCTCAAGGCTGGCCGGGGAGACGCAAACGATGAACAGGTCCGATCGGCGCACCGCATCCGCCATGATGGGTTGCCAGTGGTCGTCGGCGCCCAACATCTCCACGTCGAGCCACGTGGCGATGGCGGGGCTGCTGGTCGTCGCGACAATCTGTCGAACCAGATCGCCATCGCGCCGGGCATAGGAGAAGAACACCAGCGGGAGCGCGGCGTCCTGCGCGATCACACTCGACTGCGCAGAGGTCATGTCAGTCCGAGGCGGATCGCCGGGTCGAACCCCACTGGCCACGCCGTTTTCGCATCCCACGTCGTGGTGGAGTCGAAAACAGCTTGATCGATGTTCACGACGCCGGAAAGGTTGGCGGCTTCAAGCTTCGCGCCGCAGAGATTGGCGCCCTCGAGATTGGCATTCGTCAGATTGGCGCCAGTGAGAACCGCATTGGTGAGATTGGCGCCGTAGAGCACCGATTGAGACAGATTGGCGAAGGCAAGGCTCGCGCCGCTCAGGTCGGCCATGTAGAAATCCGTACCGCCTGCCTGCACGCCGGCCCAGTAGACGTTGCGCAGGCGTGTTCTCTGAAAGTTGAGGTCGCTCAGCGGGAACGGCGGCGGTCCCTTCGGCAAGGCATTGCGCCAGGCCTTTTCGGCATTGCTCTTCGGCGATTTGCGCGCGCCCAGCGCATCGATGATTTCATCGGCGACATATTTGCTGACGGATTCGTCCACATTCGGGTCGCGCAGCACCGACACAACGACATCCGAAACCGTGATGCACTCCAGCAGCGACGTCGCTCTCTCGCTCGGTTGGGTGCGAATGTATTCGATCCGTTTCAGGAGCGCCGAAACGGTCGCGAGCTGGACGGATCGGTTATCACTGCTCAGCCCCTCGAAGAGTTTCAGGTTGTGGGTCTCTCGCTGCAGGATCCTCTCCTGCTCAAGCTTCTGTTTCTGACTTTTCTCGAATGAGCTGCGGAACCAGAAGCCGAGAATTGTTCCCAGTCCGCCGACCACGAGGGTGACGACGGCGGAGATGAGCCCGGTCCATGGCGTCAGCTGCCCGAGAACGCCGCGCGTGGTCCGGTTCGTGGTCTTGATGGCCTGCACTTCTTCCTGCAGTTTCGACACCTCCTGGCACAATTGCGCCGTCTGAAGCTCGAAGCGCGTCAGAGTCTTGGCGGGGTTTATGCGACTGCAATCGACCAGCCGCTCCTCCGCCACGGGCGTCGGTTCCTGCGCCGTCGCGACTGCCGCCAGGCTGCAGCTCCAAATGATCAGCGCAAGTAGAGTGCGCAGCGCCTTCAGCATTTGCTTCCCCCGACGTGTTCAAGCCCTTTAGGGAACTTCTCTTCGTCCACAACTGTCAAGTACGCTGCACTTGCAGACGCACGGTATGCTGCGCGACTTGTCGCCGGGCTGGCGTAAGTCTTGTGTTGCCGACACGCTGGTCAAAGTGGCGCTGCGCGCGCGGGTTGCTTCCCGTTGATCGCCCGAAGGCTTGAGCGGACGGGCCTGCACGCGTAGACCGGCGCCCCATGTCGCTTCCGCCATCTCGCCGGGCTTCCGGCTCGCGCACCATCGTCATTGGCGCGGGCGTGGTGGGTCTGTTCTGCGCGCTGGAGATCGCGCGCGGCGGCGGCAATGTCGTGGTGATCGACGCGGACGCCGCGCCGAGCGATGCACACACGCCCCGCGCGGCATCTTATGCGGCTGCGGGCATGCTTGGCGCGTTTTCCGAGGCGCTGCAGGAAGGCCCGCGCCATCATCGACGATTGACGCAACTCTGCGCAGCGGGGCTGCGCGCGTGGCGCGCGCTGGCCGACACCGATCCGACGCTCGGACGGTTCGTGCGGTTTCCTGGCGCATTGCTGCTGGCCTACGATGACGCAGACGCGGCGCGCGTGCGTCGCGCCTGTGACCGCGCCCGCACGCACGACGAGCCTGCGGATTTCTTCGAAGGTCTGGCGCCTGACCTTGATGCGCGCGCGTTCGGCGCGCGCGTGAAGGCGTCGGCGCGGCTGCCCACGGAAGGTGTGCTTGCGGCGGAGCCGATGCTGGCGGCGCTCGCTGCGCGCGCGGTTCTGATGGGTGCGTCCATCCTGCGGGGGCGCGGCGTGGTGGAAATGCTCGCGGACGAGGACGCGGTGCACGGCGTGGCGCTTGATGACGGCGGTGAGTTGCGCGCCGATCGCGTCGTCGTCGCGACTGGCGCACTGGCGCCGTCCGCGTGGCGTCATCTCATCCCGGCGCTGGCCCGCATCACTCCGGCGAAAGGGATGCTTGGCGTTGCGCGGGCGCCGGCTGCGATGGCGACGCCGGAGGTGGTGCGGTCGCCGCGCGTCTACCTTGTGCGCGACGGCGCCGAGGTGCGTTTCGGCGCGACGATGGAGCCGGGTCGCGCCGACCTCGACGATGATCCCGACGCGATCGCCGCGCTCTATCTGGAGCTTCGAAAGGCGTTGCCGGGGCTGAAGTTCGCCGCCACCGCGCGGCAGGCAAGCGTGGGCTTGCGACCCATGTCGCCGGACGGCGCGCCTCTGGTCGGCGCCAGCGGGCCGCATGGGTGCATTGTCGCGGTCGGGCACGGGCGCAACGGCTGGTTGCTGGGGCCGATCACCGGCGTGGCGGTGGCGGCGATGCTGCGCGGCGAAGACGCGGCGCCGGTGTGGAAGCCGTTCGGTCCGGAGCGCTTTGATTAGGGTTTTATTTACCATGTCGGCGCACTCGCGACGCGATGGCCGTCAATCCCGTCTCCATGCCCCAGCACGTGCGCGAAGCGCTGCAGCGCGCCGCCGGCGCTACGGGGGCTGACTTCCAGGTGCTGGCGGAAACCGCGCGCCGCGAGAGCAGCTATAATGCGCGCGCGAAGGCGCCGACGTCATCGGCGACGGGCATGTTCCAGTTCATCGAAGGGACCTGGCTTGACATGGTGCGCCGGCATGGTGGCGAGCACGGGCTGGCGGGCGCCGCGCAACAGATCAGTGTCGTCGACGGACGGCCGCGCGTGGCGGATGCGGCGGCGCGGAAGGCGATCCTCGATCTGCGCTACGACCCCGAGATCAGCGCGCGGATGGCGGGTGAACTCGCGCGCGAGAACGCCAGCACGCTCGAGCAGCGGCTCGGACGCGCGGTGAAGCCGGGCGAAATCTATGCTGCGCACGTGCTTGGCCCCGCAGGCGCCGGGCGACTGATCGAAGCGGCGGCACGGCGCGCGCCGGACGCATCAGCTTTGTTCCCGCGCGAGGCGGCGGCGAATGCTTGGCTGTTCAGGGAAAACGGCGTTCCGCGCTCCGCGCGGTCACTGCTCGCGAGGCTTGATGTGGCGGCGGATGCTGCGACCACGCCCCCAACTGCGGGTGCGCCGCGCATCGACATCGCGCGCGCCGACGGTCCCGCGCTCGCGGCGTTCTTCGACGCGATGTTCCAGGCCTTGGCGCACGACATGCTGTCGATGGGCGGGCGCGACGAGGCCGATCCGCTGCGCGCGGCGGCGGCGTACGCAAAAGTGCAGTCAGACTAGGCGCTCTCTCGCGCCGCGCCGCTCGCCAGCATCGCGTCGATCTCCGCTGCCGAATACCCAGCGCCCGTCAGCACCTCACGCGTGTGTTCACCACAGCGCGGCGCAGGCCCCTTGGGGCCGTCGTCGGCGCCGGGAAAGCGCAGCGGCGCGCCGGGCGCCTTTACGGTTGTGCCGTCGTGGCGGGGGATGTCGACGACGCCGCCGGCTGCAATGAGTTGCGGATCGTTGGCGGCCTGCACGGCGGTCTGCGCCGGCGCCCACGCCAGAGATTCCGCATCTAGCCGCGCGGCGATGTCCTCGAACGTCCAGCGGGAGAAGGCTTCGTCGACGATCGCAACGAGCGCAGGCCCGTTCTGGCGGCGTCCCTTCGCCTTGGTGAAGCGCTCGTCAGGAATGAGATCGCTGCGGTCGATCGCGCGACACAGCGGCTCCCAGTCGGCATTGCCTTGACGCGGATTGAGCACGAACCAGCGTCCGTCGCTCGACTTGAAGAAGTTGGCGAGTGGCTGGATGCTTTCGGGGCGCGACCGTGTGGAGCCTACTTTCCCGAACGAGTGCGCGATCGCCATGTCCGATGCCATCGCGTAGTTCGCCGCGCGCAGGAGCGAGGCCTCCACCAGTCGGCCCTTGCCGGTGCGTCCGCGTTCCACAAGCGCCGCCAGCACGCCCGTCGCGGTCGCCATGGAGGTGATGTGGTCGCCCATCCCGGTGCGGATGAGGAACGGGTCGGTTCCCTTCGGCGCCATCAGTACCGCCATGCCGGAGCGCGCCCAGAACGCGGTGATGTCGAAGCCGGGCCGATCGACGTCGGGGCCTTGCAGGCCGTAACCGGTGACGCTGGCGTAGACGAGTTTCGGATTGAGTTTCGATAAGCTGTCGTAGTCGAGCCCGGCGCGGGCCAGGCCGGCTGGACGCACGTTGGTAAGGAACACATCGGCGTCGGCGGCGAGCCGTTGCAGCGCGGCCTTGCCCTCGGCGCTCGCGGTGTCGAGCACGATCGAGCGCTTGCCACGGTTGTCCATGTCGAACACGGGGTTCACGGGCGAGTCGTTGCCGATGGAATCGAAGAACTTGCGGATCGGGTCGCCGCCGGGCGGCTCCACCTTGATTACGTCCGCGCCCCAGTCCGCCAGCATGCCGCCGCAGCCGGGGGCGGCGATGTAGGTGGCGTATTCCACCACTTTCAGACCCTCGAGCATGCCGATTTCCCTCGTCTGCGCCGCACCGCAAGCCTTCGTTAAGCAACGCGCAACACTCTGCAACCGAAAAGGCCGCACGCCTGAGAGGGATGAAATGACCGTCGTGACCATGCGCGCGCGGCTGACCGACGCCGACATCCGCACCCTGATGAGGGGCCCAACGGACGCTGACCGTGGACAGGCCGCCCACAAGATCTGCCGCAGTATCGAGCAGGCGGAGCTGCTGCCGGAGGAGCGCGCGCACGCGGAGGCGATCATGCGCCTCATGCTGGAGGACGCAGCGGTGCTGGTGCGCCGTGCCCTTGCGGTGGCGCTGAAGAACTCGCCCAAGCTGCCGCGCGACGTGGCCAACCAGCTTGCGCGGGACGTGGATTCCATCGCGCTGCCGATCCTGCAAGGATCGCCGGTGCTGAACGACAGCGACCTGATCGAGATCCTGCGTTCGGCGCCACCGGCGCGACAGGTGGCGATTGCCTCGCGCGAGATCATGTCCACGACACTCACCACCGCCATCGCTGAACACGCGGTGCCGGCGGCAGTGGAGCGAGCGCTCGCCAACGACAACGCCAAGTTCGATCAGCGCGGGCTGGAAGCGGCGCTGACGCGCTTTGCCGATCGTCCAGCCATCGTGGAGACGATGATCCAGCGGCGCACGCTGCCGATCGCGGTCACCGAGAAGCTTGTGTCGATGGTGACGGGCGAGATGTTCGATCACCTCGTGAATCACCACGCGTTGCCGCCGCAGATGGCGATTGATCTGGCGTCCAGCGCACGCGAACGGGTCACTGTCGATCTCATCGAACAGGCCATGCACCAGGCTGATCTGCCGCGCTTCATCGAGCAGCTGAACCTGCACGGTCGCCTGACGCCGGCACTGATCATGCGCGCGCTGTGCCTGGGCTACATCGAGTTCGTCGAGCATGCGCTGGCGGAGCTGTCCGGCCTGCCGCACCAGCGCGCGTGGCTGATGATCCACGACGGGGGGCCGCTTGGTCTGCGCGCGGTGTTTGATCGCGCCGGCCTGCCGACGCGGCTCTTTCCACCGTTCCGCGCGGCGGTCGATGTCTATCACCAGATCGACCGGAACGCGTACGACGGCGAGGATCGCGACCACTTCCGCTCGATCATGATCGAGCGCGTGCTGACGCTGTTCCAGAGCGTTCCGAAGGACGATCTCGATTACCTGCTGGAAAAGCTGGACGCGATCGGCGCACGGCCGGAGCGTGTTGCCGCGCTCTAGGCTGCGAAGGCGCCTTCACCACGGTCGAAGCCGACCTCGGAAAGCGCGCGCGCCCACGCCATGTCACCGACCTGCGTGGCGGTCACGATGAGGCCGGAGGCCTTGGCCGCGTACATGCGGCGCGCCATCGGGTGCATGTCCAGCGGGTCCACGCCCATGAACGGGTCGAGCCGGGAGGGCGCCGGCATGACGATTTCTGTGAACAGCGACCGGGCCCGCTCGCTCAGCGGCAGCGGGCAGGCGGGGTCGACGGCCATGGCGATACCGAAGCCGCGCGCGCGCAGACGCTCCACGCCGGCCATCGAACGGCCGGACAGAACGGTCTCGTCCACTTCCACGTCGATGGCGCGGGGCGAGAACTCGGCCGACTGCAGGGCGGCAGCGAAATCACCGGCTGACGCAGCGTCGCGATAGATTTCCGGGGACGGTGCGATGGACAGCGGCGCCGACTGGCGCGCATCGCGCCAGATACCGCGCGCGGTCAGCAGGGCGTCCACCACGTCCATGTCAGCGTCCCACTGGCGTACGACGCCGGCGGCGGTCACCCCTGTCCGCAGGTCGCGGCGGATCGCCACGACCACGCCATGGCGCGCGAGCGGGGTCGGACGGCGGAAGGGAACGACTGTCATCTGTGGGGGACCCGGCGTGGAATGCCCTCGTAAATACCCACAGCGCCGTTAAAAAACGGGGCCGGGAACAGGGTAAAGACCCGCACACCAAGCCGGGAAGGAAATGCCATGAGCGAAGCGCCGATGGTCGCCGCTGCCACGATACTGCTCGTGCGCGATGCGCCGGCGCTCGAAGTGCTGATGGTGCAGCGGCACCATCAGATCGACTTCGTGCCCGGCGCGCTGGTGTTTCCCGGCGGCAAGGCGGCGGCGGAAGATTCAAATCCGGAATGGGCGAGCCACTGCGACGGCTTCGATGGCGACCCCGTGCAGCTCAGCCTGAAGATCTGCGCGATCCGCGAGGCGTTCGAGGAATCCGGCGTCCTGTTGGCGCGACCCGCTGCCGAGCGCGGCGCGGGGCGGACGCTGGCCAACTTCGCGCAGACCGAGGCGATCGCGCTCAACCGTGAGGCCATCGAGAAAGGCCATGCGAGTTTTCTCAAGGCGGTGGAGGACGCCAACCTTGTGCTCGCGCTCGATGCGCTGACCACGTTCGCGCACTGGATCACGCCGAAGAACATGCCCAAGCGCTTCGACACCTGGTTCTACATCGCGTCCGCGCCGGCCGATCAGGTCGCCGCCTGCGACGGGCGCGAGGCGGTGGACGCGTGCTGGATCACGCCCGGCGATGCGCTGACCGACGCGCAGGAGGGCCGGCGCAAGATCATCTTCCCGACCCGGCTGAACGTGGAGATGCTGGCGCAGTCAGAGACGGTCGCCGAAGCGCTTTCAGTATCGAAGAGCCGGAAGATCGTGACCGTGGAGCCGGTCGTCGTGCGCGAGGCCGAGGGAATGGTGCTGACGATTCCGGCGGACGCCGGCTACAGCGTCACACGCGAGCCGCTCACCTCGGAAAACACCTAGAACGTTTCGCCCTCTAGGCCGGCGGTCATTTCCGCGACCTGCTTTTCCAGCGCGGCCAGAAGTTCGCGGCCCACGGGATGCTCACGGGTCTTCACGCCGGCACTGACGGCGGCGCGGATGGCGTCGATGTGCGCTTCCATGATGTCGGGACGCAGCTGCGCGCGCGCGCGGGCAGCAGGCGTTTCCACCAGCCGGCAGAGGGATCCCGCGATCAGGGTCGCCAGCGGATACTCGTAAGTCGCGCCGAGGCCCTTGATGTCATGGGCGCAGGCGTAGACGAGCGCGAGTTCGGCGTCGGCGAAGTTGGTCTGACGGGCGCGCTGTCGGGCGGCGGTGATCCGCTCAACCTCCTGTGCCATCCAGCCTTCAAACTCGCCGCTGAGCGCCTGTAGCGCCGCTTCCGCGCGCGCCAGCGCCTTGCCGTCAAAGGTGGGCGGCGGGCCGAGTTTGTCGCGGAGCGTGTTGCGCGCCGGAACGATCTCGGCCTTGGCCGGCTTCTGCTTGGGCGTGCTCATGGCCGGTCCACTTGCTTTTCGAGCATCCAGCCATAGCAAGACCACGGCTAAGAAATCGTTTCCGGCCCGGCATTTAGAACGAGCGGGGCGGGATCAGAACGCGAACTGCTCGCGCAGTACGCGCTCATCGAGGGCCGCGCCCGGATCGAACAGCATGGTCAGTGAGATATCTGAATCCTCCCACACCTCCACGCTGACCACGTCGCGGACCTCCTGGCTGTCGGCGGACGCGCTCATGGGGCGGCGCTCCGGCTCCAGCGTCTCGAAGCGGACGCGGGCGGTCTGTGGCAGCAGCGCGCCCCGCCAGCGGCGCGGGCGGAAGGCGCTGATCGGGGTCAGCGCCAGAAGGCGGGCGCTGATCGGGAGGATCGGGCCGTGGGCAGAGAGATTGTAGGCGGTGGAGCCGGCGGGCGTAGCCACCAGCACCCCGTCGCAGGCCAGATCCGCCATGCGCTGCTCGCCGTCGATCAGGATACGGACCCGGCCGGTCTGCACCGTCTGGCGCAGCAGCGAGACCTCGTTAATCGCCTGCCGCTCTTCGGTTTTACCCGAAACGGTCACGGCGCGCATGCAGATCGGGCGGATCCGGGCGGCTTCGGCGGCGCCCAGCCGCGCCACCAGCCCGTCTTCGGCGTACTCGTTCATCAGGAAGCCGACCGTGCCCCGGTTCATGCCGTAGACCGGCGTGCCGTCCTTCATGCGCGCGCGGAGGGAATCCAGCATGTGACCATCGCCGCCGAGGGCGACGATGATATCGGCCCCCTGCTCCCCGGCCTCGCCGTAGGTGTGGCGCAGCCGCCGGAGCGCCTCCTGGGCTTCGGGCCGAGGGCTGGCGGTGAAATGAATCCGCATGCGTTGTGGTTTGACTTAATCCGGGGCGTTCGTCACGCTTTGCGAAAGAAACTCGAGGAGAGACGGTCATGGACGGCGCATCGGTCCCGACACTGCGTGGCAAGGTAAGTGCGGAAGAGTGGGGCGCGCGGGTCGACTGCGCGGCGCTCTACCGGCTCGTCGCCCTCTATGGGTGGGACGACATGATCTTCACCCACATCTCCATGCGGGTGCCCGGGCCGGACCATCACTTCCTGATCAACCCCTACGGTTATTTCTTCGACGAGATGACCGCCTCGGTACTGGTGAAGGTCGATCTGGAGGGCAACATCGTCGATCCGACGCCGCATTTCATCAATCCGGCGGGCTTCACGATCCACTCCGCGATCCACGCGGCGCGGGAAGACGCCACGTGCGTGATCCACGTCCACACCGACCAGGGCGTGGCTGTCTCGGCGCAGAAAATGGGCCTTCTGCCGATCAGCCAGACCGCCATGATCATCCGCAATGATCTGGCCTACCACGACTATGAAGGGGTCGCCCTCGACCTCGACGAGCGCGACCGGCAGGTGGCCGACCTCGGGTCGAAAAACCTGCTGATGCTGCGCAACCACGGCACGCTGGCCGTCGGCAATTCGCCCGCATCGGCGTTCCTACGAATTTTCTATCTTGAGCGCGCCTGCAAGATGCAGGTATTGGCGCAGGCAGGTGGGGACCTGCTCGAATGCGACGAAGAGCTGCGCGACAAGGTGGCGGGACAGGGCGCATCGGCGTTCGGGGCGATGAGCGACAAGCTCGCGTGGCCGGGCCTGCGCCGCAAGCTGGATCGCACCCTGCCTGGCTACGACGCCTAGGACTGTTGCTGGCGCTGGTGGCGCCGGAAACGGCGCACGCCGGCGCATGGGTCACCGCCGGCGAAGACCGCTCGATCACGACGTTCGGCTACAGCCAGACCGACGGCATCGGCACGCTGGAGTCCGACGTCTACACCGAGAAGACGCTGACCAGCCGCCTCGCGCTGGTCGGTCACACGTTCTATGCTCAGGACGGGCTGGGTGCGGAGCGCGACGAGGCCGATCTCGGGATCAAGGTTCTGGGTTACCGCACCGATCGCATCGCGCTGGCGGTGCAGGGGGCGGCAACCTGGCGGTCTGAGGTGGAGACGGGTTGCCCGGACCTGGGCGGCGAGTTGCGCGTACTGGCCGGACGCGCCTCCCGCAGCGGCCGCACGTTCCTGAACGGCGAGGCGGGCGAATTGCCGACGGCCAGCGTGCCGTGGTTGCGCAGCATCAGCAGGTTTTTCGACCCGAGGTCGGCCACCTGCCGGTCGCGCTCGTCGAGGTCGAGGGCGACCCCTT
>JANNVF010000453.1:0-7562 GCA_031414315.1 Hyphomonadaceae bacterium
CGATCGGCCGGTCCCCCACCCCCGGCCCCTCCCCCGACAAAGTCGGAGGAGGGGAGGTTCAACCTGAAGATCAACCTTCAGCCGCCGGCGCTTCGGCGGTCTTCGCCGCTTCGGCGTCGGCGCGTTCCTGCATCTTCTTGCCGAGCTTGGCCTTGTTCGGGTTGGCGCGCGCTTCGCGCGTCTTGAGGCCGGCGACGTCGAGCATGCGCGCGACACGGTCGGTCGGCAGCGCGCCCTTGCCCAGCCATTCCGTGATGCGGTCGGCCTTCAGAACCACGCGCTTTTCGTCGGTCGACGGCAGCACTGGGTTATACGTGCCGACCTTCTCGATGAACTTGCCGTCGCGCGGGCTGCGGCTGTCGGCGATGACGATCGAGTAGAACGGCTTCTTCTTGGCGCCGCCACGGGCCAGACGGATCTTCAGGGACATCTTACTTCCTTTTCCAACTTGGTTTGAGTTCAGTCTTTTTTCTTCACGCCCGGAAGGCCGGGGAGGCCTCCGGGTAGTCCCGGCAAACCGCCCGACAGGCCCGGCAATCCGCCGCCCTGCTGCATCTTTGCCTGCATCGCTTTCATCTGTTCGGGCGAGGGCATGCGCATGCCGCCCATGTTCGCGCCGGGGCCGCCTTGCTGGCTGGCCATCGCCGCCATCGCGCCCGGCATCTTTCCCTTGCCCATGGATTTCACCATGTCGGCCATGTTGCGGTGCATTTTCAGCACCTTGTTCACTTCGGCCACATCGACGCCGGCGCCCTTGGCGATGCGGCGGCGGCGCGAGGCGTTGAGCACGTCGGGCTTCTTGCGCTCGGCCTTGGTCATCGAACGGATGACGGCGATCTGCCGCTTCACCTGCTGGTCGTCGAGGTTGGCGGCGTCGAGCTGCTTCTTGATCTTGCCCACGCCGGGCAGCATCCCGAGCATGCCCTTCAGCCCGCCCATCGCCAGCATCTGGCCAAGCTGTTTTTCCATGTCGTCGAGATCGAAGACGCCCTTGGAGAGCTTCTTCGCCATCTTCTCGGCGTCGTCGCGATCGACCTGTTGCGCGGCCTTTTCGACGAGGGAGACGATGTCGCCCTGACCGAGAATGCGACCCGCAACCCGGCGCGCGTCGAACGCCTCGAGCCCGTCGAGCTTTTCGGAAGTGCCGAGAAACTTGATCGGCAGGCCGGTGACGGCACGCATCGAGAGCGCCGCGCCGCCACGCCCGTCGCCATCGGCGCGGGTGAGCACGAGGCCGGTGAGCGGCAGGCGTTCGTGAAAGCGTTTCGCGGTCTCCACCGCGTCCTGGCCGGTGAGGCTGTCGGCGACCAGCAGCGTTTCGCCGGGCTTGGCGATGGCCGCGATTTCCGCGGCTTCGCGCATCATCTCTTCGTCGATCGACGTGCGGCCCGCGGTGTCGAGGATGAGGACATCGTGGCCGCCGAGCTTCGCGGCCTGGATCGCGCGGCGCGTGATGTCGGCGGGCATTTGCCCCGCCACGATCGGCAGCACGTCGACGCCGACCTGTTTGCCGAGGATCGCCAGCTGCTCCATCGCGGCGGGGCGGCGCACGTCCAGCGAGGCCATCAGCACGCGGCGCTTGTCGAGGTTTTTGAGCCGCAGCGCGATCTTGCCGGAGCTCGTCGTTTTGCCGGAGCCCTGCAGGCCCGCCATCATGATGACGTTGGGCGGCTCGCCGTCGATGCGCAGGCCTTCCGGGAAGCCGCCTTCGCCGCCGAGCATGTCCACCAGCGCGTCATGAACGAGCTTGATGATCATCTGGCCGGGGGTGACCGAGCGGATGACCGCCTCGCCGATGGCGTCCACCCGCACCCTGGCGATGAAGTCCTTCACCACCGGCAGGGCGACATCCGCCTCCAGCAGCGCCACCCGCACTTCGCGCAGGGCGGCGTCCACGTCGGCTTCCGACAGCGCGCCGCGACCGGTCAGGCGGTCAAAGACCCCGGACAGGCGTTCCTGCAGCGCGTCGAACATCGAGCCTCCCGGCCAGCGGGTGCTGGCACAACGAAAAACGCCCCGCCGGACGATCACGTCGGGCGGGGTCCACCTCAGAGGTGGGGAGCGGTGGATTAGAGCCAAGGGCGGGGCGGGTCAACAGAAAGCGACCAAGCCGCCAGGCGCCGAGTGCGCACCGTCGCGCTGATCCTGTCTCTGCGGGCATTTGCCCTCGTCGGGCTGTGGAGGCTGATCGTCTGGCTGGTGCATTAGCGGGCCTCCAAAGGCATGGCAGGACCGGCAAGGCGGCCGCGATGCGCTTGACTCCCGGACAATGTTCCTATTTTGTTCTCCCATCGCTTCCGCGAGGAGGGCGGCGCTGGCCAGGTCGAGCTAATGCGCGGGAGCGGGACGGACGAGCGCGGCAAGGCTGCGGCATAGGCGGGCATCGCCCGCTGAACCGGCCCGAGGGAGTACCCGTTTCGGGGAAACGGCGGGATGCACAGCGGTCCGGGACCTTGCGACCTCAAGGCCCGCGCGTCGCCGGCGGCCGTCCGCACCGGGGGTGAACAATCCCGGAGCGGCGGGCTGAGCGGAAAACGTCCGTCGGGGACGCGGCGCTGTCGTGATTTCCCATCCCCTGGCCGTCGCGAGACGGCATGCGCGGCGCCGCCGCGTCCCCCGCCCTCCATCGTGAGGGCAGAAGGCAAAGCCCTCCACCGTGAGGGCCACGTGATGCGAACCCGTGGCGCGAAGGCGCGTGCGGAACATGGAGGCTGCGCGTTGAAGGTATCGTCACCAGGCGCCCGAGCGTCCCGCCGGTGCGCCTTGCGCGGACGCCAGCTAACCCAGAAGACGTTCGAACTCGCGCGCGACGATGCCGTAGCACTCGCACGCGACCGCTTCCAAACCCGGACGATCGACGATCTCGATGTGGCCGTGCCGGTACTGGATGTATCCGGCTTTCTGCAGAATGGCGGCCGCGATCGAGACCTGCTGGCGGCGCACGCCGAGCATCATGGAGAGAAACTCCTGCGTCAGCGGCATGGGCTGCGCGTCGCCGACCTTGTCGGACGCCATCAGCAGCCACCGCGCCAGCCGCTGCTCGGTGTCGTGGCGACCGTTGCAGGCGGCGGTCTGCGCCACCTGAACCTGCATCGCCTGCACGTAGCGGAGGATTACGGTCCGCACGCCGACACTGTCGTCGAACGCCGCCTTCATCACATCCGCGTCCACCCGCAGCGCCGTGCCTGCGAGCTGCACCAGCGCTTCAGACGGGGACCTGCCGGCGCCCAGGATCGCCGGCAGGCCGACAACGCCTTCAAATCCCACGAGGCCGATCTCCAACGGCTCGCCGTCGTTGAGCACAGCGACCATCGAGACGATGCCAGTCTGGACGAAATAACAGTGGGAAATGTCGCAGTCGGGTGTCTGCAGCGTCAATCGCAATGGCAGATCAACGCGCGTCGCCTGCGCGACAAGGGCGGCGGACTCGCTCGGGGGCATCGCTGCGAGCAGCGCATTCTTGTACGGCGGCAGACTGGACACGCGCTCACTCTCTCAAACGGGAGCGCACGCCTCTCTCAGCCATCAGGCGCCAATGCGTCGGACGATGGATAGGACTACCGGCTCGCGGAAGGCGCCCGTCAAGCCAATTACACACTTGGAACCAGCGAGATCGGGACACCACAGCCGCGATCTATCGCCAGCGTTTAGCAGGGTCTGTCCGGTTCCAGACGAATGGTGAGCGGTGAAGAGGATCCGAGGATTGCCGCAAGCGTCAACGTCAACCAACACTCTGCTGGTTCAGCCGAAGAAAACACAAAGCGTCGACAAGCACACGAACGGCGCTGGCGCGGCACTTCGACTAGAAAACCAGTTGTCCTAAGCGTCATGGGCAATACTGCACGCTACGACCGCAGGCAAAATCACCGTAGGAAATTCTGGCGCAGGTTGCCCAGACACTGGCGATGCTGGGCGACAGACAAGGCGCATTCCGCAGGAGAGATGTCGCGCATGACCACTGGGACGCGTCCGCCGACGCACCGTCTGCGCGCGAGTGTCGACGTGGCGCGGCGTGCTTTCGATACCGCCGCAGCGCTCACGCAGGTCGAGACTCTCGCCGATCTGGACCTGCTGATGCGCCGTAGTCTGGACGTGACCGGGTTCAGCAGTGTCAGCCTGTCAGAGATCCGGGGCAACCGGATGGAGATCATCGCCGGAGAACCGGCGCGCGCGTGGTGGCCGCACTTTCTCGCCAACGGCTATGCGCGCTACGACGCCGTGTGCAAGGAACTGCTGCGCAGCCCGATGCCGTTTTTCTGGAGTGAACTTGTCGCGCGGGGCGGACTTACACCAATGCAGACGCGCATCATGGAAGAGCGCCGTGCGTGCGGCATCCACGAAGGGTTCAGCTGCCCGACGTTCCATCGCGACGGCACGGTCACCGCCACCTCATTCGTTGGCGGCGAACTGGACGCACGCGATACCGATCTGCGGGCGGCGGTCCACATGCTGGCCAGCGGCTACGGCGTCGCGGCGCGCCGGATCGGCTTTGCCTCTGCGGCGCCAGTGTTGACGGCACGCCAGATCGATTGCCTGACGCGGGCGCGCGAAGGCAAGAGCGGCGCGGACATCGGCGCCATTCTCGGCATCTCGGTTCACACGGTGCAAGAGCACATCACCGGGGCCTGCGCGCGGCTCGGCGTGCGCACGCGTGTGCAGGCGGTCGCCGAAGCACTGGCGATGCATCTCATCCCGGCATGACGCCACCGATCCGGTACACGCGCGCCGCCGTGCCCGCGAACAGCGCGGCTTTCTCGGATGCCGAATGACCAGCGGCGGCAAGCTTGAAGGCGTTCCAGAGTGTCGCGTAGCTGCAGCTCAGAATGTCCACCGGGAAGTTGCTTTCGAACATGCAGCGGTCGGCGGCGAACGCTGCGATGCAGGTCTCGATGTAGGGACGCGATTCGTCCGCAAGGTGCGCCGATGACGCCGGCGGATCAGCGAGCAGCGACGGAAAACCGGGGAACGGCATGGCCAGACCGCCGAGCTTCACGCTCACATTGGGGCATCCCGCCAGCGACTGGATGCTGTCTCGCCATGGCGCGAAACGCTCTTCGCGGCGGCCCGCGTAACTGGCGATGCCAAGCGGCGTGCCGACGTGATCGAGTATGATCTGCGTGTCAGGGAAGGCGCGTGCAAGATCGACGAGATCGGGCAGCTGCGGCTCCAGCATCCAGGCGTCGAACGAGAGGCCCAGCGGCGCCAGTCGCGCGAAGCCGGCGCGAAAGGCGGCCGTGCGGTACAATCCCTCCGGCATGCGTGCGAGTGGGCCGAGGACGCCGGGGTCTGCGTCCCAGGACGCGCTGTGGCGGATGCCGCGAAACCGCCCGCCACCTGCCGCGATGTGCGCCTCCAGCACCGGCGTCACCGCATCGCCGAGCAGCATGTCGGCGTGGCCGACGATCGCAGCGCAAGCGCGCGTCTCGCCATGTGTTCCGCTGGCCGACATCGCGGCGATGCCGTTGACGAACTCGGTCTCGCCGACGGGCTTCATCGCCGTCGGCCCATCGGCGCGGTAGTAGCTTCCGCATTCGAGGTAGACGGTGGCGCGGACGTTGTGGCCGCTGCCCGTATCGGCGAGCAGCTCATCGAGCAGGTAGCGCGGCACGCGGCGGATGATCTGCTCGAACGGGTGCTGTGGCGGCGGCAGCAACGGGATCAGCGCGCGGCGATCCCACAGGTGGTGGTGCGGATCGATGATCGGCAGCGCCGGTTCAAGAATGTCTTCCATGGTCGCCTCACTGCGTTGCGAGCTTCGCCACATGCTCGCCGATCGCGAGCGACGATGTAAGGCCCGGGCTTTCGATGCCGAACAGGGCGATGACGCCGGCCACGGTGTCGTCGATCACGAAGTCGCCCTGATGCTCGCCTGCGCCGTGCAGTTTGGGGCGGATGCCGGCGTAGTCCGGGGCGAGCGCGCCTGCGGGCAGGCCCGGCCAGAAACGGCGCACGTAGTCCTCGAAATAGGTGACCCGGGCCGGATCGACGACGTAGTCGATCGTGTCGACGTACTCGAGATCCGGCCCGAACCGCGCCTGTCCGCCGAGATCGCGGCGGTAGTGGATGCCGAGCGCGCCCGGGATCGGCGGGGGGTAGATCAGCCGGCGGAAAGGCGCGGCGCCGCTCAGCGCGAAATAGCTGCCCTTGCCCAGATGCAGCGGCGGGATGCGGTCTGCCGGGAAACCCTCCACCAAGCGCGCGCAGTCCTGCGCCTGCAGTCCGGGCGCGAGGATCAGGCGTCGCGCGGTGACCGTCGTCGGATCGCCGCCGCCGATGCGCACCGAGACCTGATCGACGCCCGGCGTTGCGCCAAGGAACGGCGCGTCGAGCACGACAGCGCCGCCGTGCGCCGCGATTTCGCCGGCCAGTGCGTCCATGTAGCCGTGCGCGTCGAATACGCCGCTTTCTGCCGAATGCAGTGATCCCACCGCGCGCAGCGCCGGCTCCATCGCCAGCGTCTGGCGCCCGTCGAGGCGGGTGACGCCCTCCACATCGTTGGCCTCGCCGCGTTCGGCAAGGGCGGCGATGGCGGCCAGTTCACTCTGTTCGGTGGCGACGATGAGCTTGCCGCACTTGTCGAACGCGACGCTGTGGCGCTCGAGGAATGCGTAGAGCAGGCGTCGGCCCTCCACACAGAACCGCGCCTTCAGCGACCCCGGCGCGTAGTGCAGGCCGGCGTGGATCACCTCGGAGTTGCGCGACGACACACCCGCGCCGATGCGGCGCTCATGCTCCAGCACGGCGACGCTCTGGCCATCGCGCGCTAGCGCATACCCGCAAGCGAGGCCCACGGCGCCGGCGCCGACAACGATGGCGTCGAAGTCGGCGGCGCTCACCGGACACTTCCGTCTGGACGCGGGGTGGTGACATTTCGGCGGTTCGGGCGTTGCATCAGACAGTTTGTTCAGGAGCGCCCGATGAAATCCAGTCTTGCGGCGATCGCCGCTTTAGCGCTGACCGCGCTCGCCGCGCCGGCATTCGCTCAGTCTGGAGCGCCGCCGCCCAGTGACGTGAGCCAGCTGCGCACGTGCGTTCTGGCGGTTGTCGATGAAGAGCCCCTGGCGATCAAGGCGTGCGAGCGGCCGATCCTGGCGCAGTGCAACCAGGACTACGCCGTATGCTACAACCGGTTGCTGGCGGGTTGGGACGGATTGCTCAACGACAGCTTCCGCCAACTGACGCGGGGCGGTGTTCTGCAGCGCGCCGACGCCCGGCGCCTGCAAGACGCCCAGCGCGCGTGGATTCGGTACCGCGACGCCGACTGCAAGTTCTACGCGGGAGTGTGGCCCGGCTCGCGCCCGCCGTACCAGCAGGCGGCCTGCATCCACCGCCATACACGCGAGCGCGCCGCCACCATCACCGTCCGGCTGCAGGCTGCACGGGCGCTGACCGGTCAGCAATAAGGTCCGTCATCCTGCTTCCGCACGCACGACGGCGGCGACGGCGGCGAACACCGCTGCGATCTTCAGGCCCATCTGCACGTGCGTGGCCGGCCAGTCGCGCTTGCGTAGTTCTTCCTCGTGCGCATCAAGGCACTTGCCGCAACTGTTGATCGCCGAGGC